>CABZPD010000015.1 GCA_902527415.1 uncultured Pelagibacteraceae bacterium
GATATTTTCTATATTTTTTAAAGAGCAGTTTTCAACTTTTTTTAATTCTTTAGATTTTAAAATATAAATATAATTTATACATTTCAAAAGATTATAAGAGCTTAATTCTTGAGTTTTTTTGTATGTTGTTGTGTTAGTTTCAATATTTTTTAAAGGGAAGTCTGATTTAGAAAAGCTAATATTTGTTATCTGATTATTTTTACTAGTTAATTGCTCGCCGTCTAAAAGAATTAAAAAGGTTCTATCATTTACATTTTTAAAAAAACCCTTTTTTGCATAAGTAATTTGAAATTCCTTAGAGCTTATTTCTTTTTTAATATAAAGGTTGTATAAATTTCCATCCTTATCTTTGTTTTCACTGTATATAGTAACCCCTTTAATCGTATCATTAAATCTTTGAGGTTTAACAAAATTTCCAAAAAAATTTACAGTTGAAGATCTTAAAAACGATCTTGCATGATCTAAAGATTTTGGGACAATGAATGAAGTTAAAAATAATTGAATAAAAAAAAGTAAAATAGAAAATTTTAAAATAAAATTAATTATCTCAATTTTATTTATTCCAAAATTCCAAAAAATTAGTAATTCGTTATTTAGTTCATATCTTATGGTTACATAAAAAATACTAAAAAATAAAACGAATGGAAAAAGTTTACTTAGGATTTTTGGGAAATTTAATAAAGAGTAATTTATGTAAATTATATAATCTCGACCATCTTCGATCATAATATCCAAGAAATTTACCGCCTGAAATACCCAAATAACTATACTTGAGCTGAAAAGAGCAATGATAAAAAAGCTCATATAGCTTAAAAGTAATTTTCTGAATAATAACTTTTTCATTGAAATATGGTATTTTTATTCATATATAGCATCCATCTCCTTTTGAGTGTAATTAAAATTTATGTCTGTCAAAATTAACTATAAAAATAATTTTTTAAAAAAAAATTCGTCAAATCTTGTTCTTTTTTCTGATGAAAATTTCAATATTTCAGGATTAAAAAATCATATTTCAAGTAAAGAGCATTATTTTATCAAAGATCTAATCAAAAATATGGATATTAAGAAAAAAATACTATCCTTTGATATAAGCTCTAAAAAAAAAATTATACTGGTTTCTATTAAAAAAAACATAAAGAGTTATGATGCTGAAAATTTAGGTGCAAAATTTTATGATTTGTTTAAAGATTTGAAAATAAATCATTTCAATTTAAACTCAGATAGTATTTCTGATAATTTAAAGAATATTGTTGGATATTTTTTACATGGTCTAAAATTAAAATCATATGCTTTTGAAAAATATAAAAGCAAAAAAAAGAATAAGAATATCTTAATTACTGTAACTGGTAAAAATAAACCATTAATAAAAGATCAAACAAAGTTTAAGGCAATCGAAGAGGGAAGTTTTTGTACTAGAGATCTAGTATCTGAGCCTGGAAATATTTTACATCCTGATGAATATGCAAAAAGATTAAATTCATTTAAAAAATATGGTCTCAAAGTAAATATTTATGATGATAAAAAATTAAAAAAACTTGGAATGAATACTCTACTTGGAGTTGGACAAGGAAGCATTAGAGGATCCTATTTAGTAACAATTGAATGGAACGGATTAAAAAATAAATCCAAACCATTAGCCTTTGTTGGGAAAGGTGTTTGTTTTGATACTGGCGGTATATCTTTGAAACCAGCCAAATTTATGGAAGATATGACTTATGACATGGCTGGATCTGCTGTTGTTGTTGGATTAATGAAAAGTTTAGCGTTGAGAAAAGCAAAAATAAATGCAGTTGGTGTCGTAGGTTTAGTTGAAAATATGCCTGGAGGAAATGCACAAAGACCAGGAGACATTGTGAAATCTTATAGCGGAAAAACTGTTGAAATTTTAAATACTGATGCTGAAGGCAGATTAGTTTTAGCTGATGCATTAACTTACACTGAAGAAAAATTTAAACCAAAATTTATTATAGATCTTGCAACTTTAACTGGAGCAATAATTGTTTCATTGGGATCTGAATATGCTGGTTTATTTTCTAACGACGATACTTTGTCAAAACAATTAATTAATGTTGGAGAAAAAGTTGAAGAAAAAGTTTGGAGAATGCCTTTAAATAAAAATTTTGATAAGTTAATAGACTCCAAAAATGCAGATATGCAGAATATAAATTATGTGGGTGGCGCTGGATCAACAACTGCTGCACAATTTTTACAAAGATTTATATTAAACAAAACACCATGGGCACATTTAGATATAGCTGGAATGGCTTTCTCTAAATATGGAGGAGCGCTAAACGCGAGTGGAGCAACTGGCTATGGGGTAAGATTATTAAACAAACTAATAGAGGAATATTATGAGTAATTTAGAACAAACTTTATCGATCATAAAACCTGATGCGGTTGAAAGAAATCTTGAAAATGAGATTAAAGAAATATTTAAAAGTAATGGTTTTTCAATTTTGAAAGAAAAAAAAATTCAAATTGAAAAATCAGAGGCTGAGAAATTTTATAAAGTTCATGAAACAAAGCCATTTTACAGCGACCTATGTGATTATCTTTCTTCAGGTCCAATTGTTGTTATGGTACTTGAAAAAGAGAATGCAGTCTTAGGAAATAGAGAGTTGATGGGGGCCACCAATCCAAAAGAAGCATTAGATGGAACAATTAGAAAAAAATATGGAATTTCAATAGATAAAAACTCAGTTCATGGGTCTGACAGCATTGACAATGCTAAAATTGAAATTGATTTTTTCTTTAAAGATTAAATATTTTTAATATAGCTTTCGGGTAAAGCCTATGTTCTTGGGCTAAAATTCTTTTTCCAAGAGATGCTTCAGTTTCATTTTTTGAAATTTTGACTTTCTTTTGAAGAATAATTTTTCCTGAGTCCAATCTAGCATTTACGAAATGAACAGTGCATCCTGAGTATTTTTCTTTATTATTTAATACTCTTTTATGAGTATTTAATCCTTTATAGTTTGGTAGTAAGGATGGGTGTATATTTAAAATTTTCCCTTTAAATTTTGTAATAAAATTACCTGATAAAATTTTCATAAAGCCAGCAAGACAAATCAAATCAATATCGTTTGTTTTTAAAATAGAAAGTAACTTTTTTTCACTTATATTTTTATTTTTAAAACTGAATACTTTCTTTTTTATTTTGTAAGTTTTAGCGTAATTTAATCCTTTTGCTTTTGAATTATTTGAAATAATAAGATTGATAGATATTGGAGACTTGGAGGTTCTTGAAAATTTAATAAGAGATTTTAAATTACTTCCAGTACCTGAGATAAATACAGCAGTTTTAGTTTTATTGTGACCAGTTGATGGAACCATTTAATATAACTTTATTTTTATCCTCAGAAATCTTTCCAATGATATAAGGTTTGTATTCTTTTGAAAAAAATTTATCTATTTTTTTAAAATTTTTACCCTCTATAATTAGACAAAAACCAACTCCACAATTAAATGTTTTGAGCATTTCTTTATCTGAAATTCCATTATTTTTAAGCCAATTAAATATTTTGAAAGTTTTAATTTGACTTAAATTAATATTTGCAGAAAGTTTATCTGGTATAATTCTTTTAATATTATCAGATAATCCTCCACCAGTTATATTCGCACAACCATTAATTAATTTATTATCAATTAAATTCATTATTTCTTTAACATATATTTTAGTAGGTTTTAAAAGCTCAGTTTTTAAAAATTTATTTTTTTTAATATTTATTTTTTTCTGTTTTAATAGGTATCTTACAAGAGAATACCCATTGGAATGTAAACCACTGGAAGGTATCGCTATTATAAGATTATTTTTTTTTATTTTATTTTTATTTAAAATCTTATTTTTTCCAACAACTCCTACAGCAAAACCTGCAATATCAAATTTCCCTTTTTCGTAAGTACCAGGCATTTCAGCAGTTTCACCACCAACGAGCTCACATTCTGATTGATCACAACCTTTTTTAATCCCTTGTATTATTGCTTTAAGTTTTTTTAGGTCTATTTTATTAATAGATATATAATCTAAAAACAGCAAAGGCTTAGCCCCTTGAACGATTAAATCATTTACACTCATAGCAACTAGGTCAATTCCAATTGTATCAAATTTATTTAATGAATTAGCTATTTCAATTTTAGTTCCTACACCATCGGTACACGCTACGATTTTAGGTTTTTTGATGTTATTTGGTATGTTTGTAATTGAACCAAAGCCCCCTATATTGGAAAACTTTTTTTTGCCTCTTTTTTTTGTTGAAACTGTAGAAATGAAATCAACAAATTTGTCAGCAGCTTGTATGTTAACTCCACTTTTTTTATAGGTAAATTTTTTTTTATTCATTAATATGTTTTATGAAATTTATTTCTCAACTTTATAAATTAAAGCTTTTATATAATCTTTTTTTATTTCTTGCTTTAACAAATATTTTCTTTTCCACAGGAAAAAGTTATGCAAAGACATTTTCTGTAATTGATATTGAAATATCAACACCTTTTGAAATAAATTTTAATAAAAATGAAATTATTAATGAAGGATTTGTAGAGGCATTTAATGAACTTATTTTTTCAATTGTCCAAAGTAAAGATCAAATAAAATTAAAAAATACGCCTATAAATCAAATAAAAGGAATGATAGAAACTTTCTCTATTAAGGAGGAAAAGTTTATAGATGAAATTTATTATCTTACCCTTAATGTTTCATTTAATAAAAAAAATATATTTGATTTACTAGAGTCAAAAAATGTATTTCCGTCTTTATCTGTAAAAAAAGATTTCTTATTCATTCCAATTTTTGTTGATCAGAATAAAAATCAAGTTTCAATGTTCTCTGAGGATAAATTATTTTCCAGCTGGAATGTAAATAATAAAAAAAAAAATCTTTTAAATTATATCTTACCCACTCAAGATCTTGATGATTTTAGTTTAATAAAAAGAAATATTAATAATTTAGAAACTTTTGACTTCAAAGAAATTATAAATAAATACAATATAAATGATCACATAATTATGATTGTGTTTAAAGATGATAATAAAATAAGAGTATTTAATAAAATTTTTTTCAATCAAAAAAAAAATATAAAAAATTTAAATTATACTGAAGTTAATTTTGATGATGAAGAAGAGTTATTTGAATTTATTGACAATTTAAAATTAGTCTACGAAGATTTTTGGAAATCACAAAATCAAATCAATACTTCAGTAAAGTTATCTTTAAATATTTCTATTGATAACTCTAATAATATAAAAATTAATAAATTTGAAAAAATTTTATCTGATATGGATTTGATATATAATTTTTCAATTTATAAGTTCGATAATCGAAATAATTTTTATAAAGTTATTTTTAATGGAACACCTGATAAGTTTTTAGAAGTTATGAGTGATCAAAATTATGATTTTGAAATTAAAAATAAAATTTGGGTTTTAAATGACAAATCTTAATCAGCAAATACTTAAATTTGATTATGATCAAAATTTTAAAGATCAGGATTTTTATGTTTCAAACAGCAACGAACACTCTTTTAGCCTTTTAAATAGCTGGCCAAAATGGGATAAAAATTTTATAAACTTAATAGGTGAAAAGTTTTCAGGAAAAAGTCATTTAATAAATATATTTTTAGAAAAGCACAGAGGAATTAAAATTAATGCAGAAGATATTAATAATGACTTTCTTCAACAAATTAAAATATATGAAAATATTATTGTTGAGGATTTAACTGAAAAAATAAATGAAAACTTATTATTTACACTTATAAATATAATAGATCAGGATAATAAGTACTTAATAGTAACCTCAAAAATACCAATAGTTGACTTTAATTTTAAATTAAATGATCTTAATTCAAGATCTAATAATTTTATTTTATCTCAAATTGAAAAACCTGGTGACGATTTAATTTATGCACTAATATTAAAAAATCTTTCTGATCGTCAAATATCAATAGACCAAAAACTTATTGAATTTATAATTAAGAGAATTGATAGAACTTATGGCAAAATTTCCGATTTCATATATAAAATCGACGAAATTAGTTTAAAAAGAAAGAAACCAATCGATTTTAAAATTATAAAAGAAGCATTAGAGGTTTAATTGAATAAATACAGAACACACAAGTGTAATGAATTAAGAAAAGAGGATGTAGATAAAAAAATTTCTCTTTCAGGCTGGATAAATAAAAAAAGAGACCATGGCAATTTATTA
The DNA here is from genome assembly GCA_902527415.1 of uncultured Pelagibacteraceae bacterium. Taxonomy (GTDB): domain Bacteria; phylum Pseudomonadota; class Alphaproteobacteria; order Pelagibacterales; family Pelagibacteraceae; genus Pelagibacter. The sequence continues at coordinate 6,200 of CABZPD010000015.1, forward strand.
TTTATTGATTTAAGAGATAATTACGGAATTACCCAATGTATAATAGATAACGATAATAAATATTTTTCTGATTTAGAAAAAATGCAATTAGAAACAGTAATTAAAGTCGAGGGGAAAGTTGTTAACAGATCTAAAGAAACAATTAATTCTGAAATTGACACTGGTGAAATTGAGGTTGTTATTGAGCAGCATGAAGTTTTAGGCACTTGTAAAGAGCTCCCAATGCCAATCTTTAGTGATCAAGAATATGCAGAAGAAATAAGATTAAAATATAGATTTTTAGATTTAAGAAGAAAAAAAATTCATGAAAATATTATTTTAAGATCCAAGGTTATTTCATACATCCGAAATGAAATGACTAAATTAGGTTTTTTAGAATTTCAAACACCAATTTTAACCTCATCTAGCCCAGAGGGTGCTAGAGATTTTTTAGTACCTAGTCGTTTAAATCCAGGAAAATTTTATGCACTACCACAAGCTCCTCAGCAATTTAAACAACTAATAATGGTTTCGGGCTTTGATAGATACTTTCAAATTGCACCTTGCTTCAGAGATGAAGATGCAAGAGCAGACAGAAGTCCTGGGGAGTTTTATCAATTAGATTTGGAAATGTCATTTGTTGAGCAAGAGGATGTATTTAATGTTGTTGAAAAGTTAATGGTTAATACATTTAAAAATTTTTCAACTAAAAAACTGATGTTTGATAAATTTCCAAAGATTTCATACAAGGAATCAATGCTTAAATATGGTACTGATAAACCAGATTTAAGAAACCCACTCATTGTAAATGATATAACTGAAATTTTTACAAGAGAAGATGTTTCGTTTGAAATATTTAAAAAATTAGTAAAATCTGGATCTAAAGTAAGATGCATTGTTACAAAAAATACAAAAGATAAACCCAGAAGTTTTTTTGATAATATTGATAAATGGGCTAAAGAAGAAGGTGCTTCTGGTTTAGCTTATTTTACCTTTGAAAAAGATAAAGATATTTCAGCAAAAGGCCCTATAGGAAAATTCTTTTCTCAAGATGCATTGGTTGAAATCATGAAAAAAACAAACAGTGAAATAGGGGATAGTATTTTCATGGCTTGTGGAAAACAAGATGAATTAGAAAAAATTACTGCACTAGCAAGAGATAAAATTGCAAAAGATCTTGATTTAATTGATGAAAGTATTTTCGCATTTTGTTGGATTGTAGATTATCCAATGTTCGAAAAAGATGAATCAACAAACAAGATTGAATTTAGTCATAATCCATTTTCAATGCCGCAAGGTGATTTAAGTGATAAAGATTTTGAAAACCCATTAGATATACTTGCTTATCAATACGACATAGTTTGTAATGGTATAGAATTGTCTTCAGGAGCAATTAGAAATCATAAACCAGAACTTATGTATAAACTTTTCTCGATTGCAGGATATGATAAAAATGAAGTAGATGAAAAATTTAGTGGTATGATTAATGCACTTAGTTATGGCGCACCTCCACACGGAGGAATAGCACCTGGTATTGATAGAATCGTAATGTTACTAGCTAATGAGAAAAATATTAGGGAAGTTACTATGTTTCCAATGAACCAAAATGCACAAGATTTGATGATGAATGCACCATCTGAGGTAAATCCAGATCAATTGAAAGAATTAAATTTAGCTTTAAAAACAAAGAAATAACTTATTTTTTACCTTTTAAACTTATTTTTACATCTGAAAGATCAACTAGATTTTTTTTATAATTATTTCTAACAAAACCTTTACTGGTAATGTCTTTTACAATTTTCAATAATTGATTTTGATCTTCAGAGCTTTGATCTTCTGTATTTGTGGCATCATTTCCTCCAATAGCTGGAGTATGTGCTAGATCTTCTCTATTTTGATATGAAATAGCTAATTCTCTGAAAATATAATCCAAAATTGATGTAGCACTTAAAATTCTATCATTACCATGTACTTTGCCTGATGGTTCAAATTTTGTGCCAACAAATGCACTTATAAACTCATCTAACGGAACACCGTATTGAAGGCCTAAAGAAACAGCAATTGCAAAGTTATTCATTAAGGCTTTAACAAGTTCACCTTCTTTACTAGTATCAATAAATATTTCTCCAATTTTTCCGTCTTCATATTCTCCAGTATGCAAGTAAACTTTGTGGTCACCAATAGTAGCTTTTTGAATATATCCTTTTCTTCTGTCAGGCATGCTAAACCTTTTACCTGACTTCTCGTTAGCAATGTTTATACTTGTTATTACACTTTCTTTATTTATTGGGTTTTTTTTATCCGTTTCGTTAACTACATCCACTTTGTTGTTTTCAAGGACTTTATTGTTTTTAGGATCTAGACTTTTTGTTTTTCTATTATCAAGTTTTACGTCTAAAACCTCAAATTTACCATCATCTCTTTTTTCTAAATTTTTTAACTCTGCCTCATTAATATCATCTAAATAATGATTTACTTTAAAGGTACAGGTATAATAAGTTTCAACTAAATACTTTGCCATTTGACCTCAATTTAAATTTTAATTTGAATAATGAATCAATTAATTTATATACATATTCATATTTTAGTCTAATTTAAATTTTACAATTTTTAATTGAATAAATAAAAAAATATTATGTTGACACTCTTAAAGAAAATTTTCACTTGGTGGAATCAAGATACTTTTGGAACAAGATTAAAAACTATTTTTTTTGGAAAACTAGTTGGCGCTGATGAGCTAGGTAATAAATACTATGAAAGTAAAAACGGAAAAAGATGGGTTATCTATTCAAACACAATAGACGCATCTAAAATTCCTGTTGAATGGTATTCTTGGATACATTTTACACCAAATAAAATTGAGAAAAAACATACCTTAGAAAAATATGAATGGCAAAAACCACATCAAGAAAATTTAACCGGAACTGACGCAGCATATTATCCAAATAAAAATAAAGATGGTATTAAAAAGAAATACTCAAGTTGGAAAGAATAATTTTAAATTAATCTATTTAGTTTTTTTATTTTATTTTTGTTTAGTTTTAAACTCAAACGCAAAAAGTAATTTAGAGGGAACTTTTACTGATATCAAAATTTTGGATAAAATAAGTTCAAAAAACACTTTACTTAAACTTAAAAATGGAAAATTAGTAAAGTTTAAAGACTTATCAATTAAAAGCCTTAAATGTAAAAATTCTGAATTTGATGATAATCCAGAAATAACAGCTTATATCCAAGTTAGAGATTTAACGAATAAAAATAATAATGAAGTTTTTGTTTTTAATGGCTGGATGTTTTCATCAAGTCCATCAATTGCACCTTTTGATCATCCTGTTTATGATGTTTGGCTTGTAAACTGTTATTAAACAATTGAATCTTTATCTAACCAACTTACATTAAAGTCTGAATTTAAAAATTTTTTGTGATTAAGTAATTTTTTATGTAGAGGTATTGTTGTAGTTATTCCTTCAATAACAAATTCATCTAAAGATCTATTCATTCTTTGAATTGCTTCTGTTCGGTTTCTTCCATGACAAATTAATTTACAAACCATACTATCGTAATAAGGTGTTACTTTATATCCTTGAAATATTGCACCATCAACTCTGGTTCTAAAACCAGATGGTTGATGACACATAGTAATAATTCCAGGCGAAGGCTGAAAGTTTTTACTGGCATCTTCTGCATTTATTCTACATTCAATTGCGTGTCCTCTAGGATTTATATCACTTTGTTTCAAAGCTGTTTCTCCTGAAAAAGCGATCCAGATTTGCTCTTTGATTATATCAACCCCTGTAACCATTTCTGTCACAGGATGTTCAACTTGAACTCTTGTATTCATCTCAAGGAAATAAAATTTCCCATCTTCATATATAAACTCAACAGTCCCAGCCCCCATATAACCAATTTTTTCAACCATTTTTACTGTTCTTTCAAATAAATCTTTTCTTATTTCATCATTTAAAACTGGACTTGGTGTTTCTTCAATTAATTTTTGATGTCTTCTTTGAACCGAACAATCTCTTTCATGCAGGTGTACTGCTCTATTTTTTCCAGCTAATATTTGAACCTCAATATGTCTTGGATTTTGAAAAAATTTTTCAATATAGACTTCATCATTACCAAAGTATTTTTGTGCTTCTGATTTTGCAGTTGAAAATAGCGTTTCAAATTCTTCTTCCTTATAAACTATTTTCATACCTTTACCTCCACCTCCACCTGAGGCTTTAATTAGAACAGGAAAACCAATTTTTTTACTAAGTTCTTTTGCTTCAGATACATCTTTTACTCCACCTTCAGATCCTTCAATAACGGGCAATCCATTTTCTTTAGCTATTCTTTTTGCTTGGATTTTATCACCCATCATTTCAATATGTTTTGATGAAGCTCCTATAAAATTAATTTTATTCTCTTCTAAAATTCTTGCAAAATTTGCGTTTTCAGAAAGAAAACCATAGCCAGGATGAACAGCATCAGCATTTGTAAGTTCTATTGCTGACATTAATGCTGGAATATTTAAGTAACTATTTGCTGGTTGATGAGAGCCAATACATACACTTTCATCAGCCATTCTAACATGCATACTTTCTCTATCCACATCGGAATGAACAGCGACAGTAGGAATTCCCCATTCTTTACATGCTCTAATAATTCTAACTGCAATTTCCCCACGGTTTGCAATTAAAATTTTTTTAAACATTATTTATTCTAGGATAATAATAGTCTGACCAAACTCTACTGGTTGACCATCTTCAACACAAATTTCTTTTACCACACCATTTGCTGTTGAAGGTACATGATTCATTGTTTTCATTGCCTCAACAATCATTATTGTATCGCCTTTTTTAATTTTTTTTCCAACCTCAACAAACTTTTTAGCACCGGGTTCTGGAGCATGATATGCTGTTCCAATTATAGGCGAAGTAATTTCAGTTCCTGATTTAATATTTTGAGTTTGTATAGGTGCTGAACTTGTTACAGGTGATGAGGACGAAATAACTTGTGGTTGATTACTAATTGAAACATTATTTTTTGATACTTTAATTTTTGTATCCTTTTCAGTTATCTCAATTTCAGTAAGATTAAATTCTTTTAAATAATCACTTAATTCTTGAATTATTTTTTTATCTATTTTCATTTTGCAAAGACTTTTGTAATGAAATTATGGCCAAAATATATCCTTCAGCACCTAAACCAAAAATTCCTCCACTTACGACACCACTTATAAGTGATTTATGTCTAAATTCCTCTCTTTTATAAATATTAGATAAATGTAGCTCGATAATTGGTTTTTTGAATAAATCTAGAGCATCTCTTATGGCCACAGAGGTATGAGTAAATCCAGCAGCATTTATAATCATTCCATCAAATTTTTTCCTAGCTTCTTGAATTATATTAACAAGCTCTCCTTCAATATTAGATTGAGCAAATTCAATATCAAGACCAATTTCTTGTCCTTTTTTAGAACAATTTTCTTTAAGTTGGTCAAGTGTGGTTGATCCATATTGTGATTGTTCTCTTTCTCCTAATAGATTAAGATTTGGACCATTAATAATAATTATTTTATTATTCATTCAGCACTTATATACGATGAAAAAAATAAAAAAAATAAAAATTAAAATAAATGGTAAAATCAAATCTATAAATCAGGATTCTATCCTTTCTGTAGTGTTAAAAAATCTAAAAATTCCATTAAATAAAGTAGCTATTGAGCTTAATGAAGAAATAATTGATAAAAAAAAAATTAATAAAATAAAATTAAATAAAAATGATAAAATTGAAATAGTTCATTTTATTGGAGGTGGTTAATTTGAAAAAAGATAGTCTAATTATTGCGAATAAAAAATTTAATTCCAGATTAATCGTTGGAACTGGAAAATATAAAAGTATGTCTGAGTGCGCAAAAGCAATTAAGCTCTCTGGAGCAGAAATCGTAACAGTTGCCGTAAGAAGGGTTAATATTTCAGATAAAAATAAACCTTTGCTTATGGATTATATTGATCCAAAGAAAATTACATATTTACCCAATACTGCTGGATGTTTTAATTCAAAAGAGGCTTTGAGAACTTTGAGATTAGCAAGAGAAATAGGAGGTTGGAAATTAGTTAAATTAGAAGTTTTAGGAGATAAAAAGAATTTATTTCCCGACATGATTGAAACTTTAAAATCTACAGAAGTTCTCGCTAAAGAAGGTTTTAAGGTTATGGTTTATTGTAATGATGATCCTTTAATGGCTAAGCGTTTAGAGAACGCTGGTGCTGACGCAATCATGCCTCTAGCAGCACCAATTGGATCAGGACTAGGCATACAAAACAAAATTAATATTCAAATAATTAGAAAACAAACCAAACTTCCATTAATTATTGATGCTGGTTTGGGTCAAGCTTCAGATGCTGCAATTGCAATGGAATTAGGATGCGACGGAGTGCTTGTTAACACCGCTATAGCAAAAGCCAAAAAACCATTTGAAATGGCTTTAGCTTTTAAAAATGCTGTTATTGCAGGAAGACAATCTTACAAATCTGGAAGAATAGATAAAATTTTAATGGGCAATCCATCCTCACCATCAAAAGGAATTATTTAGTCTTTTTATAATACTTTTTTTTATTATATTTTTTTTTATTAATTTTTTTATTTTCTTTTTTTTCTGAAAATTTATCTTCTTTACTTTGTGTTTCTAAATTTTTTAATTTTTCATAATATTCTATTAGCTCCATAGTCTTTTTTGATTTATTTTTTATGTCTATAATGTACTCAGGTATAATTAAAGAATTATCGCTAATAATATCTATTTTCATTTTATTTTTTTTCTCAAAATAAGTTAAATCATTAACAAAATTTTCTTTAAGGAAATCTGAAATCTTTTCACAAACTTTTAATTCAACAAATTTAGCTTTGTTAATCACAGCTTTTAACTCAACAATTTTCAAAAGTTTTTGAGCAAAAGACTCGTCTGTTAATGTAACTTTCCATTTTATTGCGCTTTCCCTCAGTCTTTGTCTTGACATCTCCAGAAGACCAAAATTACTTATTCTTCCAATTTGAATTCTAGCTCTATCTGACCTGCATTTTTCTTTAAGTTTTCTTTCTACCAACCTCCTATTTCCATAACTTAGCATATCAATAAAATCTATAATGATTAAACCAGACAAATCTCTTATCTTTATTTGTCTTGCAATTTCTTCTGCAGCTTCAATATTTGTATCTAGAGCGGTGCTTTCAACATTTTTTCCTTTTATTGAACTTCCAGAATTTATATCGATAGAAACTAAAGCCTCTGTCGGGTTAATAACTAAATATCCTCCTGACTTTAATTTAATTTCAGAGTCAAAAATTTGATTTAACTTTTGTTCAATATTTTCCTGAATAAATAGTGGAATTTTTCCTCTATATTTTTTTACTTTTTTGACATTAGATGGCATCATTGTTTTCATGAATGATTGAGCTTTTTTATAACCCTCGTTGCCTTCTACGATTATATTTTGGGTATTTTCGTCAAACATATCTCTTAATGTTCTTTTTATTATTTCACTTTCTTGATGTATTAAAGAAGGAGCAATAGAGTTTATCGCATTTTCTTTTATTTGACTCCAAGAATTAATCAAAGTTTCTAAATCACTATTTATTTCATTTTTTGTTTTATTACTTCCAGCAGTTCTGACAATTAATCCCATCTCCTTAGGTATTTCAATTTCATTTAAAATTGATCTTATTTTTTTTCTATCAGCGGGATTAAATATTTTTCTTGATATGCCTCCTCCTTTAGGGGTGTTTGGCATTAATACAATATATTTACCAGCAATAGAAATAAAAGTACTTAAAGCAGCACCTTTTTGACCTCTTTCATCTTTTATAACTTGTACAAGAATTACTTGGTTAGGTTTAATTACTTCCTGAATTTTATATCTTTTAAATTTAAATCTATGCTCTTTCTTTTTTTCTTTTCCATCATCTAAATTTTCTTTTTCAGTAATATTTTCTTTATAATTTGAATCTTTTTCTATTTGTTCTTCTGAAATCTTTTCTATAGGATCATCAATTTCTAGTTTTCCTTCAGCAATATTTTCCTCTTCTTTAGCCTCAACTTCTCGTGAAAGTTCTTCTCTAGCTTTTTCTTCTTCCTCTTTAATTCTTTCTAAATCTGCTTTTGGTATCTGATAGTAATCTGATTGAATGTCATTAAAAGACAAAAACCCATGCCTCTCTCTTCCAAAATCAACAAAGGCTGCTTGCAAAGATGGCTCAATTCTACTTACTTTGCCTAAATAAATATTATTTTTAATTAAGTTATTTTTTAAACCCTCGTACTCGTAGTCTTCAATATTTTCACCTGATTTAAGAACAACTCTAGTTTCGTTAGGATGCGAAGCATCGATATATAAATTTTTTTCCATAATTTTGTGAATGTTAATTTCATTAGTAATTTAGTTTTTTTAAATTTTGTTTAATTTTCTTGCCATATCTTTAACAAATTCCAAGATATAATGAAATTAAAATGAATAAATTTTTTAGAAATATCTTTATTTTAATTACGTCTTTTATTCTATTATCAGCTATTTTGATAATAAGTATCTTATGGACTTATTCGAATGATTTACCTGATTATAAATTTCTTAAAAGTTACAAACCTCCGGTTTCCAGTAAAGTTTACTCAGGTAATGGTGACTTGGTGGCAGATTTTTCACAGGAAAAAAGAGTATTTGTTCCATTTAATTCAATTCCAAAAAATGTAATTAACGCATTTTTATCTGCTGAAGATAAAAATTTTTTTAAACATCCTGGTGTTGATGCTAAAGGCGTTATTAGAGCTGTAATAAATAATATTTCAAATATTTTATCATCTAAAAGGTTAGAGGGTGCGTCTACAATTACTCAACAGGTAGCAAAAAACTTTTTACTAACAAATGAAGTAAGTTTAAATAGAAAAATTAAGGAAGCAATTTTAGCTTTTAGAATAGAGAGAGCTTTATCTAAAGAAAGAATTCTAGAACTTTATCTAAACCAAATTTATCTTGGAAGTGGAGCATATGGAGTAGCTGCAGCAAGCTTAGAATATTTTGATAAATCTATTAAAGATTTGAACTACTCAGAAGCTGCTTTATTAGCAGCTTTGCCAAAGGCGCCTAGTAGATATAATCCATATAGAGATCCAGATATAGCAAAATTTAGAAGAAATTTAGTTTTAAAAAATTTATTAGATAATAATTATTTAAATTCAGAATGGTATGAAAAACTTACAAAAGAGGAAATAATTTTAAAAAAAAATAAAAAAATTTATTTAGAAGATGCTCAATATTTTATTGAAGATGTAAGAAAGAGCGTAATTGAAACTTTGAGTTATGATAAAGTTTACAAACAAGGTTTTAATATTAATACTCCAATAGATTTAAATTTACAAACAATTGCAACAAAATCACTTAGAGATGGGTTAATAGCATATGATAAAAGAAAGGGATGGAGAGGACCACTTACTAACAAGATTTATAATTCAGAATGGAAAAAAGGTTTAGAAAAGTATAAATTAGAAAATTCAATTAATTGGAAATTAGCAATAGTCAAAAAGTTAAATAAATTTTCAGCAGAAATAGAAACAGAAGATAATATCGAAGGTGCTATTGAATATCAGAGTATTTCTTGGACTAAAAAAGAATTTAATAAATTATTAAAACCTGGTGATATTATTTATGTTAAAAATCTTAAAGAAAATATTTTTAACTTACAACAATTACCTAAGGTAAATGGAGGAATTGTTGTAATGGATCCATTTACTGGAAGAGTTTTGGCACTAAGTGGTGGTTTTAGTTTTAAACAAAGTGAATTTAACAGAGCAACTCAAGCTAAAAGACAGCCTGGATCAGCTTTTAAACCATTTGTTTATGCATTAGCCTTAGAGAACAATTTTACACCAACATCATTAGTTCTAGACGCACCACTGGTTTTAGACCAAGGAGATGATTTAAAAATGTGGAAACCAGAAAATTATGGAAAAAAATTTTATGGACCTTCGACTTTAAGGGTTGGTTTGGAGAAATCTAGAAATTTAATGACAGTAAGAATAGCCCAAAATCTTGGTGTAGATAAAATAGTTGATTTTTCAAAAGCATTAAAAATTTATGATAATCCAGAAGAACTTTTATCCATATCTTTGGGATCCGCTGAAACAACTTTATTAAAACTTACATCTGCTTATTCAGTTTTTGTTAATGGAGGAAAACTTGTTGAACCAATACTGATAGATAGAATTCAGGACAGTGAGGGAAATACTATTTTTAATAATGATAAAAGAAAATGTATTAATTGCGATCAAATTTCTTATTTAACCAATGATTATCCAGAGATTAAAAATAACTATACGCAAATTTTTTCTCCAGAAACAGCTTTTCAAATGACATCAATTTTAGAAGGAGTCGTTCAAAGAGGTACAGCTAAAAAACTTAAAGACTTAAATTTAAATATTGCAGGTAAAACTGGAACAACAAATAAAAATACAGACACTTGGTTTGTAGGTTTTACCTCAAATGTACTAGTTGGTGTTTATGTTGGTTCAGATAATCCAACTCCATTAGGAAAATATGAAACAGGATCTAAAACGGCTTTGCCAATATTCAAAAGTTTTATAAGTGATTCTATTAAGAAAAATGATGCAAGACCATTTAAGGCTGCTAAAGGTACAGTGATGATGGTTGTTGACCCTTTAACAGGTCAAAAAGCAAAATTTAACTCAAAGAATACTATTATTGAGGTATTTAAAAAAGAAAATGTAGTTGATGGAAAAGTACTTTATACAAATTCAGATAGATTAGATTCAAATAATATATTAAAGTTTTATTAATGGATAATAATTATCAAAATTTAAAAGAAGAAATTGAAAAAATAAATCAAAAAATACAGGAGTATCTTTGAAAAAAACAATATCCATTCAAAGCTACAATCTTTAAACTCACAAATGCTGAGTGCCGATTTTTGGCAAGATAAAAATAATTCTCAAAGAGTAATCAAAGAAAAGAAATTTTATGAAGATTTGACTAATTCATTAAATAATAATGTCAAAAAACTAAAAGAATTGGATGATTTGAATCAACTGGCGCTTGAGGAAGAGAATTTACAAGTTCAAAATGAAGTTTTACAAAATATAAAAGACTTAAGAAGTGAAGTTAAAAAAAATGAAATTAAGTGTTTTTTATCTAATGAAGCAGATCCTTTAAATTGTTACATAGAAATACATGCTGGTGCGGGAGGCACAGAAAGTCAAGATTGGGCTGATATGCTAAGAAGGATGTATTTAAAATGGTCTGATAAAAAAAATTTTAAATCAAGTTTGATTAGTGAACATAGAGGTGACGAGGCTGGAATAAAGTCTGCAACAATTAAAATAGATGGTGACTATGTTTTTGGATGGTTAAAAAAAGAGTCGGGAATTCATAGATTAGTTAGGATATCTCCATTTGATTCTGGAGCAAGAAGACACACAAGTTTTGCAAGTGTTTGGATTTATCCAGTAGTAGATGAAAATATAAATATAGAAATTATAGAAAAAGATTTAAGAATAGATACTTATCGTTCCAGTGGAGCAGGTGGCCAGCATGTTAACACTACTGACAGTGCAGTTAGAATAACTCACATTCCATCAAAAATTGTTGTTCAATGCCAAAATGAGAGATCACAACATAAAAATAAAGAAACATGTATGAATATGTTGAAAGCAAGATTATATGATTATGAAATTAAAAAAAGAGAGAAAGAAAATCAAAATTTTGAAAGTTCTAAATCTGAAATAGGGTGGGGGCATCAAATTAGATCTTATGTTCTTCAACCTTACAGACTTGTAAAAGATAATAGAACTAGTTTTGAAAGCACTAGCCCTGATAAAGTATTAGATGGTGATATTGACGAATTTTTGGAACAGTCACTTTACAAATAAAATGAAAAATAATATTTTAAAATATTTTATTCTACTTCTTTCAGTGTTAGTTGTTTTAACAATTTACCTTAGTACCGTAGGTATAGAGACAGATAAATTTAATGATCAAATTAAAAAAAGAATTTTACTAATAAATAAAAAGATAGATATAGATTTAAAAGAAATTAAATTAACTCTAAATCCTTTAAAACTAAAAATCTATGCAAAAACAATTGGTACCACAGTATATTTTGCAAAAAGACCTTTAGCATTAGAAAGCATTAAAACGCAAGTTTCGCTCAGTTCTTTAATTAAAAATAAGATTTCATCATCAAATATAGAGGTAAAAACTAAGTCTATATTATTAAATGATTTAATTAAATTTATTCGTACAACAACCAACAAACCTGAATTATTTATTTTAGAAAAAATTGTAAAAAAAGGTCATGTAATTATAAATCTAAATTTGAACATCGATGAAAATGGTAAACTTAAAAATGATTATATTATTGAAGGTTTGTTAAAAGATGGAAGTATTAATTTTTTAGACAGGGCTAATTTTAAAAATATAAATTTTAATTTCAATTTTCAAAAAGATAATTATCGTTTTGATGAAATAAATTTTAAAACAGAAGAAGTAAATTTTATTTCAAAAAAACTTAATGTAAAAAAGAAAAAAAATAGCTTTCTAATTGATGCTACAGTTGAAAACGATCAATCAAGTTTAAATTTAAATATATTAAAATTATTAAATTTAAGTTTTGAAAATATAACTGTTGATGATGCTATATTTAAAACAAATAATGAATTTTCTTTGGAAATAGATGAAAAATTAAAAGTTAAAAATATTATTTTAAATTCTGATATAAATATTACTCAGCTAAAATATAAAAATTTAAAAATAATTAATAAATATTTTCCAGAAGTTGAGGATCTAATTTCACTCGATAATCATAAATTAAATTTAAATTATAAGGACAAAAATTTATCAATTAACGGTGAGGGTCAAATTCAGCTAAATACTGGAGAAGTAGATGAAATTAAATATTTTATAAATAAAAAAGATAAGGATTTAACTATAGATTCAGAATTATTTTTAAAAAATATAACTTTAGATCAACAAGATTTTTTAAAAATTTTCTTCCCTCAAACTAATAAAAATATTAATTTTAATAATCAAAAATTAAAAATTAATTTAAAAAATAACAACCTTACTTTTTCAGGTTCTGGAAAATTCAAAATTGATAAAGATTTTGAAGATATTGATTATTTTATTGAGAAAAATGAAAATAAATTAAGTTTTAACGCTAATTTAAATGTAAAAAATACAAAATTCATAATTGATAATATTAATTATGAAAAAAAAGATGATAGCCAAATGTATCTTCAAATTAATGGAGAAATAAAAAATAATAAAAATCTTAATATAAATAACTTTATTATTAATGAAGAAAATAATAATATTAAAATTAAGAATTTATCTCTCAACGATTCTAATCAAATAATAAAAATTGATCAGGCAAATTTCAATTATGTAGATACGGAAAATAAAAAAAATAATTACAATGTAAAAAAAGTAGAAGGCCAAAAATATTTAATTGATGGCACTTTATTTAATGCAAATTCTTTAATTTCGAATTTGCTAGATTCCGATGATAAAAAAGAAAATAATCTTTTTGAAAATAACGTAATTATGGAACTAAATTTTGATGAAGTTTACTTGGATAAAATAC
>CABZPD010000016.1 GCA_902527415.1 uncultured Pelagibacteraceae bacterium
AATCCTAAAATTGGTTCTCCATTGTAATTTAATGAAATAAGATTACTCCAACTAGGATTACCTACAACATATGATCTGGTTCCATCAATTGGATCAATCACCCATGAAAACTCACTCTTGGTATTTTTATGACCATATTCCTCACCTATAATTTGGTGATTTGGAAATTTTTTTGAAATTTTAGATCTTATAAATTTTTCAAAGGCTTTGTCTGATGTTGTTACAGGATCGTAACCTTTGCCTTTCATCTTATTGGTTATCTTAAATGGTTTATCTAACTTAGCGTAATAAAACTTAGTTAAATCTTTAGCAAGTTGATTTAAAAAAGCTTGCATATATTGGATATTTTTTTGTATCAAATTTTTTCACAATGAACTCTTACTATTTAATTTATGTTGATTAAAGTTAAATTTTAAATAATCCTTAGCTTACTATTATGAAAATTGAGCTAATTGAAAATAAGGTTTATTTTAATAATGGGTCTGAAAAAAAAGAAATTCACCCATTCTGGTTACGAGAAAGAGTTAATGGTGAGGAATATTTAGATAAAGGAACTCAGCAAAGACTTTTTGATCCTACATTTTTAAGTAATGATGTTTCAATAAATAAAGTAAACCTTAATGAAAAATACCTAGAGGTTAATTTTAATGATGGTGTTAATTCAAAACTTGAAATTGATAAAATTGCTTCTGAATTTTCTAAAGAAGATATTGTAATTAGATCTATTGAAAAGACTAAATGGGACTCAACTTTGAAAAATATAAAAAATTTTGAATACCAAGAAAATTTTTATGAAAGTAAAGAGATGCATGATCTGCTTGTTTCATTTTATAAATTTGGTTTTGTAATAGTAAAAAATATTCCAACATCTAAAAATTATATTGTTGAATTTGCAAATTCAATAGGCAGTGTTCGAAGAACAAATTTTGGTGAATATTTTGACGTAAAATCTAAACCTGATCCAAACGATCTTGCTTATACCTCATTAGCTTTAGCACCTCATACTGACAATCCTTATAGAAATCCTGTTCCATGTATTCAACTTTTGCATTGTATAGAAAGTAAAGTTTCAGGAGGATTATCTACTTTAGTAGATGGTTATACAGTAACTGAAGATTTAAAAAATCAATATCCAGAATTTTATAAAATTTTAACTGAAGTAAAAGTTAGATTTAGATTTGTAGATAAAGAAGTAATTTTAGAAACTATCTCTCCTTTGATTGAACTAAATGAGAATAGGAGTTTTAAACAGGTAAGATTTAGTCCTAGATTAGACTATGTTCCAATTTTAGAAAAAGAAAAATTAGATCTTTACTATCAAGCGAGAAAAAAAATATCTGAAATGTATAATTCAGATAAATATAGAATTGAGTTTAAACTCGAGCCAAAAGACTTAATGATGATGGATAATCATAGACTTCTTCATGGAAGAACAGCTTATGAGACAAAAGAAGGTGAGAGATTTTTACAAGGTTGTTATATTGATTACGATAGTACTGAGGGAAAACTTAGACACTTAAAAAGAAAGTTTAATCTTTAAACAAATTTTCTATTTGCGCTTCAGCCTCTTTAATTGATTTTTCATAATCTAATGCCATTTGGTCTGCACTAATTATATCTACTTTTTCTATACCAAAAAAATTAAGAATAAATTTTAACCAAGGAGTAAGAAAATCTTCTGAACTATTTAGTTTTGTTCCTCCAGAAGTAATAACTAGATACGCATGTTTATTTTTTAACAATCCTTCTCTTCTACCATTTGGTTTAAATCTAAAAGTTTCACCTATACGAGCAGCTAAATCCGACCAAGCCTTAAGAGTTGCTGGAGGTCCATAATTATAAATTGGTGCTGAAATTATTATGATATCACTCTCTTTTAATTCTTTTACAAGCTTGTCAGAAAGTTCAAACATTTTCTTGTGTTCTTCTGTTTGATCTTTTTCATCTATGTTCATTCCAGACTCTGTAAGTCCACTTACAAAAAGCATCTCATCATCTAAATCTCTATAAATTACTTCATCTTCTGGTTTTTTAATTTTATCTAAAAGTTTTTTTGCTAAAGCTCTTGAGGTAGAGCCTTTTTTTCTAGCACTGGAATCTATTTGATAAATCTTCATTAATACTGTTTATCCGAATTTTTGCATAAATGGAAAGATTTCAATTATATAAAATCCTATTGCTTGTAATTGATTGGTTAAAATTAAAATACCTGTAATTAAAAGAGTTATTCCACCAATTTTTGAAATTAAATTTATGTTTTTCTTAAAATTTTTAGAAAATAATAAGAATCTTTGAATTAAGTATCCAGACAAAACAAACGGGATAGCAAGACCTAATGAATAAGAAATTAACAAGATTACAGCTCTTGATAAAGTTTCTTCAATAGATGCCAAAGCTAAAATTGAACCTAAAATTGGACCAATACATGGTGTCCAACCAAAACCAAAAGCAACACCAATCACATATGGAAAAAGAATATTTCTTGATTCTTTTGCATCAAATCTTTTTTCAAAATTTAAATATGGAATATTGATAATTCCAATTAATTGTAGAGAAAAAATTATGATTACTATTCCAGCTGAAATTCTTAAAACTTCTGAATTTTGTAATAACGCCTGTCCCAAAAAAGATGCTGATGCACCTAAAAGAACAAATACAGTTGAGAACCCTAAACAAAATAAAATTAATGGAAAAAAATTGATTTTTTTTTGATTTAAAATTTCTTGTAAAGATTGACCAGAGATATAAGAAATATATCCGGGTATTAATGGTAGAACACATGGAGACAAAAAACTTATAAGTCCTGCTCCAAAAGCAATTAAGTATTCAAACATTTATCCAGTATTTTTCATTGCTGCAGAAATACCTGCAATCGATGTCATTAAAGCATCTTCAAGAAATTTTTTATCTAAATTTTTATATTTTTTATTCGTTAATTTATTCATCACATTTGCCTGAAGTATATTTAACATCTCTGTATAGTTATTTCTTATAAATAAAGCTTTTCTAAATTCTTTCCTTTCTTTTACCACTTCTTTGGGGGTAATTTTATTGTGCAATTTGACCAGTGCCTCAAATTGAAATCTTAATTTTTTACCAATTCTTTTTAATGATGCATCAGCTAAATTATTTTCATAAATAACTGATATTTCTGGATCCACCTTGGAAATTACCATATCTAGAATATCCATGGTTGATACAAAGTATGGCCAATTTCTTTCCATGTCAGTCATTGTTCTTTTAAACTTTTTAATTGATCCGTATCTCAATGCTTCAGTGGTGCCAAGCCAAGCAGGTAACATTAATCTAATTTGTGTCCAAGCAAACACCCAAGGGATAGCTCTTAAACTTTGAATATTATCAACATTCTTTCTTTTAGTTGGTCTTGATCCAATTGCGAGTTTTCCTAGTGATTTATGTGGCGTAACTGTTTTGAAGTAACGAATAAAATCCTCACTTTGATTAAGATATTTTCTATACGAAGATGTAGAAATTTCTGACATTTTTTGAATTAATTCACGCCAATTATTTTTTGATCTTGGCGGAGGATTTAAAGAAGCATCCATTACAGCTCCTATATAACTGCATAAATTGTACTCAGCTAAAGGTTTATAACCATACTTTTGCTGAATTACTTCTCCTTGATCAGTAATTCTAATTTTTCCATTAACTGTACCAGAAGGTTGTGATTTTAAAGTAGCTTGTATTGGACCACCTCCTCTTCCTGGAGATCCACCTCTGCCATGGAAGAAAACAAGATCTATTTTGTATTTTTTAGCTAAATTTCTAAGTTCTTCTTGAAGCTTGTATTGATGCCAACTTGCGGATAATTTTCCAGCATCTTTACTGGAATCTGAATATCCAATCATCACTTCTTGTTTTGACTTAATCATTTTTCTATACCATGAAAGTTTGAATAAGTTTGTCATAACACCGTTAGCATTTTTTAAATCATCCAGAGTTTCAAAAAGTGGCACAACTCTTAATAAAT
This sequence comes from uncultured Pelagibacteraceae bacterium, assembly GCA_902527415.1. Classification (GTDB taxonomy): domain Bacteria; phylum Pseudomonadota; class Alphaproteobacteria; order Pelagibacterales; family Pelagibacteraceae; genus Pelagibacter. Next base: position 3,992 of record CABZPD010000016.1, read on the forward strand.
TTTTTGTTCGTGCCTGCATTTGTAAAAAATAAACAGATAAAATATCAGATGCTGTGGACGTCATCGATATTACATAAGCACCAAGACATTGAGTTGGTTCTTTAGATATTTGTTTAAAAGTATTCCATACTTCTTTGTTTTCTTTATCTCGAATATTTATTTTTTCTACAAAAGATTTTCCTTGTTTAATATTTTTATTTAAAAGTTTTATTTTTTCATCTTCGCTTAGAGAGGAATAATTAATTTTATTTTTCTTTTTAAAGATTTCATTTAAAAGTTTTTCATGTCGATCGGACTCTTGTCTGATATCTAATCTTGCAAGATTTATTCCAAAACATCTAACTCTTCTAATTAAGTCTAGTAAATCAGCATTTGCAATATGTTGACCTTTGTTTTGATTCAGAGAACTTCTTACTTCTCTTAAAGGATTAATAATTTCATATTTATCTTGTAGTAATTTTTTTTCATCCAAAGGTTTATTAAAGTTTATGTATGCTTCTATTAATTGATGAGTATTTCTTAACTTGTCTCTTAATGGTCTTAAATAAACTCTATATGGTTCAAAACTTTTTCCAGTAACTCTACTGATTGCAGGAGAACATTCTTCCATGGATAAATCTTGAATTAATTGAGTTAGTTCTTTCTCGTACAGTTTTGCAGCTTGCCATCTAGAAAATAAAATTACTTTTTTTGTTACCTCAGAAGTTACATTTGGATTTCCATCTCTGTCTCCACCCATCCATGAACCAAATTGAATAGGGTTAAAATTTCTTGGCAAATCTTTGTTTAAATTTTTTCTAAAAATATCGTTTAATCTTTTATAAACCTTAGGAATAGTATCCCACAAACTATCTTCAATTACAGCCAATCCCCATTTTGCTTCATCCAATGGAGAAGGTTTAGTTCTTTTTAGTTCATCGGTTTTCCAAATTATTGCTATTTCTGAATATAGTTTTCTATCTAATTCTATGATTTTTGAGGGGTATTTTTTATAGAGATGTCTTTGCTCCATTATTGATATTAAATTTGCGTATTTTTGAATTAAAGTTCTTCTTTTAACCTCTGTTGGATGAGCGGTAAGAACTATCCCGATATCTAGCTTGGTTGCCAAATCATAAATTTTATTATTTGAAATATTTTTATTTTTAAAAAGCCCCTCAATAATATCCTCAATAAATAAATTTTGACTTTTGCTTTTAAAATATGGATTTTCATACTCATTTAATTTTCTAGATGCATCTAAAGACTCAGCTAAATTCATCAAATTGAGGATGTGCGAAAAAGCTCTTGTGATTTTAAAAGTTTTTTCTGGCGAAAGTTTTTTTACTTCTTTTGATATTTTTGAGAAAACTTTACTCTTGTTTTTATCTAGTAATGTGTTTTTAGATAGTAATCTTAGTCTTTCAACAATTTTAAAAAAAACTGGTCCTTCTTGATCTTTAATTACTCTTCCTAAGAATGTTCCTAGTAATCTAATATCTTCTCTTAAAAGCTTTGTAGGTATTCGCTCATAGTAAAGATCTCTTTTCTTCATTATTTAGTATAAATTTTTTTTGTAAAACTCCTTTTGCATTTGTTTTTACACTAAAAAAGAATCCTGAATATCTAAATTTTCGCAGATCTGCTTTGCTAATCCCTTTTGTAGCTGTTGAAACATAAAGTTCTTTTGTATTTTTGCCTCCAAATGCACAATTAGTTATATTTTTTGCAGGAAATTGAATTCTGTGAATTAATTTTGCTTTTTTATTAAAAACTGAAATGCAAGCGCCATGGAAATGGGCTACCCATAAATTTTTATTTTTATCTAAAGTCATTCCATCTGGTGAACCTTCTTCAGGAGATAATTTTTTAAATATTTTTTTGCTAACTATTTTATTATTTTTATTTATTTTAATTTTATAGATAGTTTTTTTTGGACTATCTGTATGATAAAAATTATACTGATCAATAAATGCTGGCCCGTTAGTAATTCTATAATTTTTATCAACTTTTATTAATTTAAAATTTTTATCTAATTTATATAAAGAGCCTTTTTCAATTTTTCTTTCAAGGTTGTCCATAGTACCAAACCAAAGATTTCCAGCAGGATCTGTTTTTCCATCGTTAATTCTATTTAGTTTCAAGTTTGGTTCTATCTTAATTGATTTTAAAATTTTTTTTGATTTTAAATTTTGAATTCTTAATTCACCCTGTAACCCCAAAATAAAAATATGATCTTTGATATGAGCGATAAAACCAATTTCTTTATTTACTTTAAAGATTTTCTTTTTTTTATTTTTAATATTGAAAGAACAAATTTTCTTTTTTTTTATATCTACAAAATAAATTGAATTATGTTCATCAACCCATAATGTTCCTTCACCTAAAGTACATCTTATTTTCCAAAGAGGTTTTGGTTCTGAGGTTTTTATTTTATTCATTTACTTCAAACTCCTTTAAAAAATTTTCATCAGGATTAATTCCAATACCTACATTATCTGTTACTGATGCAAAACCATTATTGTTTTTAACTTGGTCTAAAACTGAAAATTCTTCCTTTGGCAAATCAGTGATAAAAATATTTTTTTCTGTTGTATCAAACTCAAGCATAGATTTAGATGGAAATAGTCCGCCTGGCATATCTGGTTGTGCTGTCAACAAATGGAGGTTAACTGCAATACTAACAGCAGAGCCCCACACATGATTAATTACTGGTATAAAATTTGCCTGCGCTAAGGATACAACTTTTAAATACTCCGTAATTCCACCAAGTCCACAAACCTCTGGTTGAGCTATATCAATACATTTATTTGATATTAATTTATTCCAGCCATATTTGGTAAATTCAGCTTCTCCTCCTGCAATGCTAGTAGAGATTTTTTGTTTTAATTCTCTGTAACCTTCATAATCTTCAGGAGCCACTGGTTCTTCAAACCAGTAAATATCTAGTTCATCTAAACCTTTTCCAACATAAAGAGCGTCTTTCAAATTATAAGCGTGATTTGCATCAACCATTAATTTAAAATCTTTTCCAACAGAGTCTCTTACTGCTTGAACCAACTTTAAATCTTCTTTTGGACCTAATCCAACTTTCATTTTCATAGCTTTAAAATTTTTTGATTTTATTTGCTTAGACTCTTCTTTGAATAAGGCGATCAATTCATCAACTGATTTTTTTTGTAACATCATTCCATATCCATACACTGGAACTTCATTATTACATTTGCCACCAACAAGTTGGTAAAGAGGAGCATTTGTTTTCTTTCCAAGAATATCCCATAAAGCAATATCCACTCCTGATAATGCTTGAATTGGCATGCCCTTTTGACCGCTATCTCTTAAAAGATTGTATACTTTTTGCCAGATATATTCTTTATTTAAAGGGTCTTCACCAATTACCAAAGGCTGTATAACCTTTTCAACAATAAACTTGTTTGCTAAAGCTATATTTCCAGGACCAAAACATTCACCCCAACCTGTTATTCCTTCATCTGTCTGAACTTCAACAAGATGAGCTGTACGATGTTTATAATATTGTTGTGAGTAACCAAGTTCTTTTTCTAACTCATATCTAAGTACATGACTTTTAATAGAAGTTATTTTCACAATTAATTATAAAGCAACTACCTTTGAGTTTTGCTCTCCTAAGTTTTCTATTGATAGTTTCATTGTATCACCAGCTTTTAAGAACTGTTGAGGTTTCATTCCCATTCCAACACCTGGAGGTGTTCCAGTTGTAATTATATCACCAGCTTGAAGAGACATAAATTTACTTAAATAAGATACAATTATATCAACATTGAATATCATTGTGCTTGTGTTACCTGTTTGCATTCTTGTGCCATTAACATCTAAACTCATTTTTAAATTATTAACATCTGCAATTTCATCTTTTGTAACCAAATAAGGCCCAATGGGTCCATAAGTATCATGAGATTTTCCTTTAACCCATTGACCCATTTTTTCAATTTGCCATTCTCTTTCACTGATATCATTTACTAAACAATAACCTAAAATATGATCTTGAGCTTGGCTTTCTGAGATATGTTTTGTTTCTTTTCCTATAACAATTCCTAATTCAACTTCCCAATCAAGTTTTTTTGATCCTGAAACTATTTCGATATCATCGTTTGGTCCATTAATTGAACTTGTAGCTTTCATAAAAGTGATTGGTTCAGATGGAACCTCAGCTCCAGTTTCAGCTGCATGATCAGAATAATTTAATCCAATTGCAACAAACTTACCCGGCTTAGTAATACAAGATCCTATTCGATCACTTGCAGATAATTCTGGTAAAGAAGATAAATCAGCACTTTGTAATTTAGATATAGTCTCAAAATTTAAATGATCAGGATTTAAATCTTTAACATGAGAACTAATATCTCTAATTTTACCATCTTTATCTAAAACACCTGGTTTTTCGTTTCCTTTATTTCCTACTCTTAATAATTTCATATTTATCCTTTTGTTATTTAATTATATTGAAATTCCACCATCAACATGAATTGTACTTCCTGTTGTAAATGTTGCATCATCGCTAGCTAAATAAACAGCCACAGCTGCTATTTCTTCTGCTGTACCTAATCTTCCCATAGGTTGTCTTGCTATAAAATCTTTTTTTGCTTGAACAGGATCTGGGCTTTGATTGACCCTATCTTGCCAAGAAGGTGAATAAACTGTACCTGGCGCAATTGAATTACATCTAATATTTTGTTTAACGAAATCTGCTGCAATCGCCTTTGTTAAACCAATCACTGCACCCTTTGTTGTTCCGTAAACAAATCTATTTGGAAAACCTTTAAAGCTAGATGCACATGAAGATATATTAATAATACTTCCGCCTTTTTGTTTGATCATTAAAGGTAAAATAGCTTTACACATAAAGTACATCGACTTAACGTTTACATTAGAAGAAAAATCCCAATCTTTTTCATCGCATTCCAATATTGTTCCATGATGAACAAATCCAACAGCATTAAATAAAACATCAACTCTATCTAAAGTGTTAGTAAATTCTAAAATTGCATTGTTATCTGTTGAGTCTAGCATGTGTACTTTAATCTCAGGATATTCTTTGTTTAAATCAGCTAAAGTTTTATCATTTAAATCAGTTGCAGTGACATGAGCACCTTCTTTATGAAATGCTATTGCTGTTGCTTTTCCAATCCCTTGGCCTGCTGCAGTTACAAGAATTTTTTTACCTTCTAATCTTCTACTCATTTTTTATTTATCCTTTCGATTTCATTATAAAGTGAACTATGATCAGTGTTACCATGACCATTATCGACCAAGGTTTTATACATTTCTTTCACTAAATTTGAAATAGGTAAATGTGTATTATATGAATTTGCACACTCCAAAATGTTATTCATGTCTTTTAAATGGGTAGATGTTTTACCTTTTGGAGTAAAATCTTTATCTATCATTCTTTTTCCATGAGTTTGTAAAATTTTACTATCTGCCCAACCTCCAGAAAGAGCTTTAATTAGTTTTACAGGATTAGCTCCAGCTTTTTCACATAAAGTTATTGCCTCCGCAACCGCTCCTATTGTAACTCCTACTACAATTTGATTTGCTAACTTTGAAACTTGTCCACTACCAATTGGTCCAACCAAAGTTGGGTTTCCCATCGCTTTTAAAATATTTATAGAGTTATCAAAAACACTTTGCTCTCCTCCAACCATTATAGCTAAAGAAGCTTCTTCAGCTCCAATAGTTCCTCCTGAAACTGGTGCGTCTAAATAATTTACATTTTTTGATTTTAGAATGTTTCCATATTTTGTTGCTGTCGTTGGTTTAACAGAACTCATATCAATAACAGTTGATCCAGATTTTAGATTGTCTAACAATTCTGAATTATTCATTATTGCATCAACAGCACTATCATCTGTTAACATTGTAATAATAAAGTCATTGTCTTTAACAACTTCACCTAAAGTTTTTGATATTTCAGCACCAAATTCTTTCAAAGGTTCTGCTTTACTAATTGAACGATTAAATGCTTTTAATTTAAAACCAGATTTTAATAAATTTTTAGCCATTGGAAGACCCATCAGGCCTGTTCCAATAAAGCCTATTTTCGTCATGGTTTTGGTTTAAACTCGTGGAAATTTTGTGTCATCGCTTCTGGGAAGAACATAACACATGCTAACACAATTAACTGAATTACTATAAATGGAGCAAAACCTCTAAAAATATCTGTTAACGATATGTGTGGAGGTGCAACAGATTTTAAATAAAAGGCGGCAGGCCCAAATGGTGGACTTAAAAATGAAACCTGCATGTTTACACAAAATAATATTCCAAACCAAATTGGATCAAATCCTAGAGCAATAACTATTGGTAAAAATACAGGCATTGCTAACAATACAATTCCAACCCAATCCATAAATGCTCCCATAATTAAAAACATAATCTGCATCATGAAGATTAAATACATCGGTTTTAAATCATAAGCCAAAATAGTTTCTGCTACATATTTTGGACCTCCAGCAAGAGAATAAGCACCTGCTAAAACTGTAGCACCAAAAGTAATAGTTAAAATAGTTCCTGATGCTTTAAAAGTTCTTGTTAATGCATCTTTAAATAAAAACCACGTAAGTTCTTTTCTTGCAAAAATTATAATTAATGTAGCAACTACACCCATACCAGCTGCTTCTGTTATTCCTGTCATTCCAGAATAAATTGAACCTAATACAATTATTACAATACCGATTGGTGGTAAAAGACCTGGGAGGTATGACATTTTTTCTTTTAAAGTTAAAGCTGGTTCATCACTTAAAGGTGCCAAATGCGGTTGTAATCTTGTACGAATTAAAATGTATGTAATGATTAAACCTGAAATCATTAAACCAGGAACAATAGCTTCTTGGAATAACATTGTAATAGAAGTCTCTGTTGTTAATCCGTAAATAATTAAAACAATTGAAGGTGGGATCATGGTTCCTAAAGATCCTGATGCACAAATAATACCGATCGACATATCCTGATCATATTTTAATCTCAACATTTGAGGCAGTGCAATCAAACCTAGTAAAACTATTTCTCCACCAATAATTCCGCTCATCGCCGCCATGATTGTTGCCATAATGGCAGTAACGACTCCTACCCCACCTCTAGTCTTTCTTAACCACGCATTTAAAGCGTCATAAAGATCTCTTGCGATGTTCGATCGTTCGAGCAAGGAGGCCATAAATATAAATAATGGAACAGATAAAAAGGAATAAGTGACAACAAGAGAATAGTATCTTGAAAGTAATATGCCTAATGCATGTTCGCCTATGTATAAAAATACTAGTACCGCACCCATAAAACCAGATGCAAAACCCATTGGAACACCTATAGATATAAGTAATAACAATCCAACTATAAGTATTATCGAAAGTGATCCAATATCCATATTATTTTAATTCTTTAGAAGGGTCGTATTGTTTTTCCTTAGGATTTCTCCAATCAATAATTAAATTATTTACAGATTGAACAGCAATAAGAAAAACACACAAAAGTGTTAGTGGCTTCATGGTAGCAGGAATTGGTGGATCCCAATAAGTTGCAAATCTCTCCCAATTTATAAATGATCTGTATGCATCTTCCATGCCTCCATAAATTACAGCTGCTGCAAAAAGAACAATAATTAAAGTACTAATTAGATCAAAAATTCTCTGTGTAGGTCTACTAACCCAATCATACAATAATACTATTCTAATATGGCTTCTTAATCTTGTTGCATATATTCCACCAACTAAATAACAAACACCAGCCAACCATAAGCATAGTTCATTTGCCCACAAAGTTGGTTTAAACAATACATATCTCATAAAAATTTCATACATCATCACAATTACAATTACAGGAATTAAATATTTAATTGTGTGACTTAAAAATAAGGAAACTCTATCAATCCAATTAATTGGAAAATCATCTTTACTCGCAACTTTTTGATTTTGTTCTTGTAATTCTTTATCGATCATTGCGTAAAAATTTAGGTAATTCGAAGGGCCTTTGCAGGCCCTCCAAAATTTTTTTATTACATGATACCGTTAGCTTTCATATAAGCTTTGTGTATCTCAATAAGTGCTGCAGCTTCTGGAGATTTAGTCTTCCATTCTTCCCAAGCAGCAAGTGCAGCTTGTCTGAATTTAAGTCTATCTTCTCTAGACCAGTCGTGAAGAGTAACGCCCATTTCGTTTAAAGCTTTAACAGCTTCTGCGTTTTTTCTCTCAACTAAGCTAGTGATAGTTCTTCAGCAATTTTAAAATTTTCATCTGACGCTCCAACAATTCCTCCCAATATACCTTCCTCAGCTTGAACAGGGCCTCCCATTACAGGACATTCAACATAATTAATATTTTTTGCTTTGAATATTTTCTCAGTTTCCATTGAGCCAGTTTTGTTGTGAGTAGTGATATCAATAATTAAAGTTTTACTATCTAACACCGTAGAAATTTTTTCAGAAATTAATTTTGCTATAGGAGTGTTGGTAACACACATAAACATCGCATCTAAATTTTTACTAGAAAAGTCTTCAAAAGATTTTACTTCTTCAGCTCCATCGCTGACAATTTTCTCAATTGGTTTTCTATTTTTATTAGCAATGACAAAAAGCTTATTTTTATGTTTTAAAATATTTTTAGCTATTCCATAGCCCATATATCCAACACCAATAAAACCTATATTTTTCATTAAAACCTCACTATTTAGCTTTTCTTTTTACCTTCTGTTTTTATGAACATTATACCAAAAACAATAATTCCTATTACACCAACAATTTTATTATAATCAAACGGTACACCAAAAATTAGGAAATTAATAATTGTAGACCAAACCAATTGTGAGTATTGAAAATTAGTTACAAATGACAAATTAGAAAGTTGAATCGCATAAATAATCAAAGAATGACTTACAAAACCTGCCACACCAAGAATAACTAAATAAAGCCAAAAGATATTTTTCTCTAATGGCACCCAATTAAAAAATATAAAAATACTAAAAATTATTGCACCTAAAATTGAAGTATAAAATATAGCAGCAAATGGTTCGTTATCGCCAGATACAACTTTGGTAAAAAATTGATAAAGAGCCCAGCAAATTGGAGGAACAATTGGGAATATTAAATCTAAACTAAATATTCTCATACTTGGACCTAGTGAATAAACAATCGAGCCAAAGCTCAATAACATTAAAAGTACACCTTTTGTACTTAAGATATCTTTTAGGAAGTATGCTGAAAGTAATGAAACGATTAAAGGAGCAGTAAAGAAAACAACATAAATATCTACCAAGTCAAATTTCTGTAAAGAATAAAACATAAACGAGGTGGCAGTGACCATTAATATCGATCTAATTATTTGGACTTTAAAATTTTTTTTTAAATTTACTTTTGGCTTAAAAATTACAAAAAATATAATTAAAGATACCAAGTGAAAAAAAAATCTTCCCCAAATTGCTTGAGTAACTGGCATTACCGTTCCAAGATACTTTGCTGTAGAGTCCATACAAACAAACATAAAAAAACCACCAGCGGCTAATAAAATTACATTAATTAAGGATGTTTGTTGAGGCACAGAAAAAATAAATTACATTACTACGCCAACTTGCCAAGGATTAAACTCCTCGTCACCGTAGCCGTTTATTTCACTTTTTGATTTATTCCCTGAAGCAGTATTTACAACTAATTCAAATATTTTTTGACCAACTTCTTCAACTTTTTCTTTTCCTTCTGCAATTGTCCCGCAATTAATATCCATATCTTCAGACATTTTTTCAAACATTGCTGAGTTTGTAGAAAGTTTTAAACTTGGAACTGGCTTGCAACCAAAGCAAGATCCACGTCCTGTTGTAAAGCAAATAACATTAGCACCTGATGCAACTTGACCAGTTACAGATACAGGATCATAACCAGGAGAGTCCATAAAATTAAAACCTTTATTTTTTAAAGGTTCAGCATAATGCAATACATCTTGAAGGATAGAGTTTCCTCCTTTTGCAACAGCGCCTAAGGATTTTTCTAATATGGTTGTTAGACCACCTTTTTTATTTCCTGGCGCAGGATTGTTGTCCATAGAACTATTATTAATTGAAGTGTAATGTTTCCACCATTCAATTCTTTTAATAAGTTTATCAGCAGTCTCTTGTGAGCTTGCTCTATTAATTAATAAATGTTCAGCTCCATAAATCTCTGGAGTTTCGGATAAAATTGAACTTCCACCTTTTTTAACCAAGAGATCTGCTGCAACTCCTAGTGCAGGATTTGCAGTTATTCCTGAATATCCATCTGAACCACCACATTGAAGAGCTAAAGTTAGATGACTTACTGGTTGTGAAGTTCTTTGAATATTATTAGCTTCTGAAAGCAAATTTTTAATTTGAGAGAACACTTTTTCGACTATTTTTTTAGTGCCACCTTCATCTTGGATTGTTAGAAAATGAATTCGGTTATGTTTTTTTAATGATTCATCAAACAAACTGACTTGAGCACATTCACATCCTAAACCTATAACAAAAACATGAGAAAAATTGGGATGATTTTTAAATCCATCTATAGTTCTTTGAAAAATTTGCATCCCTTCACTTTCAGTATTCATTCCACATCCTGTTGAGTGAGTAATTGGAACTATGCCATCAATATTTGGATAATCTTTTAAAATGTCAGAATATTTAATCCTCTCAACTATCATTTTAGTGACAGTAGCTGAGCAATTTACAGTACTTACAATTCCAATGTAATTTCTGGTAGCAACCTGTCCATTATCTCTTAAAATTCCATTAAAGAAGGTGTCTGCTTTTTCATCAATAACATGTTTTTTATCTGTAACTTTAAAAGCTCTTTTAAATTCTCTAAATTCTAAATTATGAGAATGAACATGTTGTCCTGGTTTAATATCATCTAAAGCAAATCCAATAATTTGATCGTATTTTATGATTGGATCACCTTTTTTAATAGTTTTTAAACAAACTTTGTGTCCAAAAGGGATTGGATCAATAGTGCTGATCTCATGACCCTCAATTTTAGTTTTTTCTGGAATAATAAATTGGCTAACGCCCACATTGTCATTCTTGTTTAAAACTATTAGATTATTCATAAATTTATTATATAACCAATAACTTAAACAAACCATTATTTAAATTATGCCTAAAAAAAGAAAAAAGAGTTTCCGAAGTCAACAGTGGTTCAATAATCCTAAAAACCCTGACATGACGGCCTTATATCTAGAAAGGTATTTAAATTATGGTCTTACAAGAAAAGAATTACAATCTGGCAATCCAATTATAGGAATAGCGCAATCTGGCAGTGATCTATCTCCATGCAATAGACATTTTATGTCTTTGAGTAAAAGAATAAAAGATGGAATTAGAAGAGCAGGTGGCATACCAATGGAATTTCCTACTCACCCAATTCAAGAAACTGGAAAAAGACCGACAGCAATGTTGGATAGAAATCTTTCTTACTTGTCACTAGTTGAAGTTTTGTATGGATACCCAATTGATGGAGTTATCTTAACAACAGGATGTGATAAAACTACTCCCGCAGCTTTAATGGCAGCTGCTACAGTAAACATTCCTGCAATAGTTTTATCAGGCGGTCCAATGTTAGATGGAGTTTATAAAGGAAAATTAGCTGGTTCAGGAATGGTAGTTTGGGAAGCAAGAAAAATGTTAGCCAAAGGAGAAATTAAATACGAGGAATTTATGGATATGGTTGCTTCCTCTGCCCCAAGTGCTGGACATTGTAATACAATGGGAACAGCTTCTTCAATGAACTCTGTTGCTGAAGCATTAGGTATGTCTTTACCAGGGGGCGCTGTTATTCCAGCTCCCTATAGAGAAAGAGAACAAATTTCTTACGAAACAGGAAAAAGAATCGTTGGAATGGTTCATGAAGATTTAACACCGTCAAAAATTATGACACGTAAAGCTTTTGAAAACGCAGTAGTAGTTGCAAGTGCTATTGGTGGATCTAGTAATTGCACAGCTCATCTAAGTGCTATTGCAAAACATATGGGAATTAAATTTGATCTTTCTGATTGGCAAAAACTTGGGCACAACATTCCTTTATTGGTAAATTGCCAACCTGCAGGAGAATACTTAATGGAAAGTTTTCACAGAGCTGGAGCAATACCTGCTGTAATGAAGGAGTTAATCAAAAACAAAAAAATTCACACAAACATAAAGACAGTTACAGGAAAAACTGTAGGAGAAAATTTAAGAAAGAAAGTTGATGTAGATAACAAAGTAATTAAAACATTTAAGAATGCATTGACTGAAAAAGCTGGTTTTTTAGTTATGAAAAGTAACTTTTTCTCATCTGCTATCATGAAAACATCTGTAATTAGTAAAGAATTTAGAGATCAATATTTATCAAACCCTAAACACCCAAATGTTTTTGAATGTAAAGCTATAGTTTTTGAAGGTCCTGAGGATTATCATAAAAGACTTAATGATAAGAAGTTAAAGATAGATGAAAACTCTCTATTAATTATTAGAGGTTGTGGACCTGTTGGTTATCCTGGATCAGCCGAAGTGGTTAACATGCAACCACCAGACAGATTATTAAAAAAAGGAATAAGACATCTACCAACTTTGGGTGATGGAAGACAAAGTGGAACATCAGAAAGTCCATCAATTTTACATGTTTCACCAGAGTCTGCAGTAGGTGGAGATCTTGGAATTGTTAAAACTTACGACAAAATAAAAATAGACTTAAATAAAAGAAGAGTTGATTTATTGATCTCTCAAGTTGAGTTTAAAAAACGAAGAAAAAATAAAAAAGTATTTAAACCAAATAATCAAACTCCTTGGCAGGAAATATTTAGAAACACTGTTGGTCAATTGGATGATGGTGCATGCATTAATTCTCGAGGCAAATATTTAGACGTATCACATACCAAAGGTTTACCAAGAGATTCTCACTAATATGAAGCCAAAAATATTAGTTTCTAGAAAAATCTCAGATTTAGCAGAAGAAAAACTTCAAAAAGAATTTGAAGTAACCCTTAATCCAAAAGACGAGCCCATTCCAGAAAGCGAATTAATAAAAATTGTTAATGATTATGACGGAATGATTTCAACAGGTTTTGATAAAATTAGTGAAAATTTTTTTAACAATTTAAATGGGAAATTAAAAATTATAGCTCAAGTTGGTGTTGGCTATGACAATATTTCAATTAAATCTGCCGAAGAAAAAAAAATTAAGGTAACAAATACTCCTAATGTATTAAATGAAGCTGTTGCAGAAACTACAATACTTTTAATTTTAGCTGCATCTAGAAGAATTGGAGAAGCCTATAATTTAGTTAGAGCAGACAATTGGAAAAATCAAAAACCAGATTTAACTAAATTTATGATTGGAAATTCTGTTACGGGCAAAACTTTAGGTATCATTGGTATGGGTCGTATTGGAAGAATGGCTGCAAAATCTGCTAGGGCATTTGGTATGAAGATTATTTATTATAATAGAAACAAACTTTCTGATGATCTGGAAGATGGTGCAAAGTATTATTCCGATATAAACACAATGCTACCAGAGTGTGATTTTTTAAGCATTCACACACCTGCAACAGCTGAGACTAAACATATTCTTAATTCATCAACAATAAGTTTGTTACCAAAGCATGCTGTAGTTATTAATACTTCAAGAGGATCAACTGTTGATGATGATGCATTGATAGATGCATTAGAAAATAAAAAAATTTATGCAGCAGGATTAGATGTTTTCAATAATGAACCAAATTTAGATAAAAGATATTTAAAATTAGATAACTGTTTTGTTCTACCTCATGTCGGTAGTGCGACTCATGAGACTAGATTGGCAATGAGTATGATGGCAGTGGATAATATTTATTGTTATTTCAATAAAAAACCTCTTATTTCAGAAGTAGTTTAGAACAACTATAAGTTGTTAGTTCAATAAATATATATAATTTCTATATATAAAAGTTAAACGAAATTATTGATCTCAAAAATCATTTATGGTTAACTTTCAAAAAAAACATAAACGAGAGGAAGATAATGTTTAAATTTATATCTAAAACTATAGCAGCTGTAGCTATTGTTTCAGTTGCTTTATTTGGCTCTGCAAATGCAAAGACTTTAAAGATTGAAACACACTTTACAGCTAGTTCACCAAATGGTGAAGTTGCTGCTCAATTCGCTAAAAACGTTGAAATGTTTTCTGGCGGAAGCTTAAAAGTAGAAATGTTCTACTCATCATCAGTAACAGGTAAATCTGCTGAGGTGTTTAACTCTGCACAAACTGGAATTATCGATTGTGATATGACTGGTGCCGGTTACCAAACTGGTAAAAATGCAGCGTTCCAATTCGCAGGTGATGTAATGGGTGGATACGATAACCCATATCAACAATATGAATTCTTGAATTTCCCAGGAGCTCAAGAAGCTGTTGATGCACTTTACAACAAATATGGAATGACATTAATTGGTTGGTGGATACCAGGACACGAGTCTTTAATATCTAGCAGACCAATTCCAGATGTTGCTTCATTAAAAGACTTTAAATTTAGATCACCTCCAGGAATGGAAAGTATGATTTTTACAGCATTAGGTGCTAAGCCAATCGTAATGGACTTTGGTGAAGTTCCAACTGCTTTACAAACTGGTCTAATTGATGGTGCTGACTATTCATCTTTAGCTACTAACTATGCAGGTGGACACTATGAGCAAAACAAATATGCTACATACCCAGGTTTC
>CABZPD010000017.1 GCA_902527415.1 uncultured Pelagibacteraceae bacterium
AACTAGCAATATGGTTATCTTTAATTAAATATTCATCGCTTAAATTAAATCTATGATTTGTACCACCACCTAATTTAACAGCATATTTTTGTATAACTCTTAGATTGGGAATGGTTTTTCTTGTGCAACAAATTTTAGTTTTTTTTCCTGCTAATTTAACAAACTCATTTGTTTTAGTTGCTATTCCAGAAATGTGAGACAAAAAATTTAAAGCTACTCTTTCAGCAATTAGAATATTTTTTGCATTACCTTTAATTAAAGCTACTAAATTTCCTTTTTTAATTTTAGAACCATCTTTTTTCTTAATAATGAATTTTATTTTATCATCAATTAGTGCAAAAGTTTGTTTAGCAAACAACAATCCTCCAACAATTGCACTTTGATTAACAATTAATTTAACCGTCACAATTTTATCATCTTTAATTAAACTTGAAGTGATATCTCCTGAAGGATAAAGATCTTCATTTAATGCTAGCTTAACAGTACTTTTGATAAATTCTTTGCTTAGTTTTATTTTTGACACTTAATTATCTGCCAATTGCTGCCATTCTCTCTACGGATATTCTGGCTTTCTCAATTGTTTCTTTGTCCATAATAATTTCACCAGTTTCGTTCTCTAAACAATCTAATATTTTTGGAAGTGTGATTTTTTTCATATGAGGACACATATTACATGGTTTAACAAAGTCTACATTTGGATTTTCTATTTGGATATTGTCACTCATTGAACACTCAGTAACCATCATTACTTTTTTTGGTTGATTATCTTTTACATATTTTATCATTCCAGATGTTGATCCAGCGAAATCACTTGCTTCAATTACATCAGGAGGACATTCTGGATGTGCAATAATTTTAATTCCTGGGTTATTTTTTCTTATGTCCTCTATTTCTTTTTTATTAAATTGATCATGGACAATACAAATTCCTTTCCAAGAAATAATTTCAACATCAGTTTGAGAAGCTACATATTTAGCCAAGTAATCATCAGGTAAAAATATTACTCTTTTTACCCCAAGTGATTTAACTATTTTTACTGCGTTTGCAGATGTACAACAAACATCTGTTTCTGCCTTAACTTCTGCAGATGTATTAACATAAGACACAACAGGAACGCCTGGGTATTTTTCTTTTAACAGCCTAACATCTTTACCTGTTATAGATGATGATAGAGAGCAACCAGCATCCATATCAGGAAGAATAACTTTTTTATTAGGGCTCATTAATTTCGCAGTTTCTGCCATGAAATGTACTCCAGCCATTAAAATAATATCAGCTGAAGTTTTTGAAGCCTCAATTGCTAATGCTAAAGAGTCTGCAGAAAAATCTGCTACACCATGATAAATTTCTGGTGTTTGATAGTTGTGAGCAAGAATTACGGCATTCTTTTCTTTTTTTAATTTATTGATTTTATGAATATACGGAGCATGAACCGACCATTCAATTTCAGGCATTACTTTAGAAATTTTTTGATAAATAGGATCTGTCGCTTTACGTACTTCTTGTGTAAATTCCATGAAGATTTTTACCAATTTGAATCATAATTGTCATTCATTTATTATGGGACATATCGCGGTCGTGCTGAAATTGGTAGACAGGCACGGTTGAGGGCCGTGTGGACTTAGTCCATGAGAGTTCGAGTCTCTCCGACCGCACCAAAATGAATTTTATATAGGAGTTTTTGATGGATAAATTGCTTTCATTAATATTTATGATTGGGGTTTTGCTTTTGGTTCTTCCAAGCTTTTTACAATCAAATTCTCAATTAAAGCAATTTCTTAAAAATCTCAGTATTTGGATTATTGTAGTCTTTATAATTTTAATGATTGTTTATTTATTTAAATAAGAAAATTAGTTTTTTATCCAATCAGGTTTATTAATATTTATTAAAGCGTCTTTAGTTTTAAATTTTACTTTTTCATCAAAGTTTTCGTTTAAGTATTTAATTAATGCAAAAGGATAGTCACTATTAATTAGAACCTTACCTATTTCTATTTCATTAATATAAATACTTTCGCCTTCATGTAGTTTTCCATTAATTACATTTATTGGAAATAATCTTTTTGAAAGCTTGTTCTTTAATTTAATTCGTGCTGTATTTTCTTGTCCAACATAACACCCTTTTTTGAAATCAATTCCATTTAATTCTTCAAAATTACATTCAATACCAAACAATTTGTCTTTCAATTTATTTAAATCTTTTGGAACTACTCCAATGCTATGACTTAATGAATAATACTCTTTAAGTTCAGCGTCATGAAGATCTAGTTTTTTTAAAGATAAATAAAGTTTTTCTAAATTAATAATTAATCTAGCTCCCAATTCTTTATTTCTTGGATCTAAAAGAATTGGATCTTCTCTATATTTGATAGTAAATCCAGGTTGATCTTTTGCTTCATCAAAAGTTAAGAATTTTTTATGAGAAAATGCTGCAACAACAAATTCATTACTTAAATTTAGAATTTCAACTTTTGATCTTAGCTTATATAGAGATAATTGTTTGAACAACTCCACTGCCTGAGGTTTTTCACAATCCAAAATATATCCAGATTTATGTTTTATTATTATAAATTCATATAAAAATTTACCTTGGGGCGTAAGTAAAGAACCAAAACAACTATTAACATCGCTTACTTTGTTTATGTCGTTACTGATAAGATTTTGAAGAAACTCTTTTGCATCTTCTCCATTAATATAAAGAATTGCTCTGTCATCTAAAATATAAACGTTTTTTATATTCATAATTGATTAATTATAGATTGTAATATAATAACAATTTCTCAAAATGTTAGATCTTATAATTAAAAACGGACAATGTTACATCGATGGTGAGTTAAAAGATGTTGATGTTGCTATAAAAGATGGAAAAATTCAACAGATTGGGCAAATTTCAGAAGAAGCAAAAGAAACAATCAATGCAGAAGGCCATAAAGTATTACCTGGTTGCATAGACACTCAAACACATTTTAGAGAACCAGGGTCAACAGATACTGAGGATCTTCATTCAGGAAGTAGAGCAGCAATCGCAGGAGGAATAACTAGTGTTTTTGAAATGCCAAATACTAATCCACCTACTTCAAATATGAGAGAGTTTCAAAGAAAATTAGATCTCGCTAAAAATAGAATGTTTTGCAACTATGCTTTTTATTTTGGAGCAACAGCAGACAATGCAGATGATTTAGCAAGCCTAGAAGGTTTGGAAGGTTGTTGTGGGATTAAGCTTTTTGCAGGGTCTTCGACTGGTAATTTATTAGTTGCTGAAGAGGATGATATAGATAAGGTTTTTCAAAACGCTTCTAAAGTTGTGGCAGTTCATTCTGAAGACGAGGCAATTTTAAAAGTAAATAAGAAATTGATAAAAGAGGGTGATGTTCATACCCATCCTGTATGGAGAAGTGCAGAATGTGCTATAGCTTCTACTAGAAGAATTGTTCGAATTGCGGAAAAGCACAATAAAAAAGCTCATGTACTTCATATTACAACAAAAGAGGAAATTGATTTTCTATCACAACACAAAGGAAATATTACATTTGAGATTACTCCCCAGCATTTAACTCTTTATGCTCCAGATTGTTATGACAAGCTTGGAACTTATGCTCAGATGAACCCACCTTTAAGAGATAAATCTCATTATGATAGATTGTGGTATGGTGTAAGAAATAATTTCAATGATACTATTGGTTCAGATCATGCTCCTCATTTAAAGGAAAATAAAGACAAGATATATCCAAACACACCTTCAGGAATGCCAGGAGTTCAAACTTTAATGCCTGTAATGTTAAATCACATTAATGATGGAAAATTATCTCTAAACCAATTGATGAATTTTGTTTGTGAAAATCCAGTCAAGATTTTTGGAATTAAAAACAAAGGTTTTATTAAAGAAGGTTATGATGCTGATTTTACAATTGTCGATATGAATAAAACTATTGAGATTAAAAATGAAAACATTGAAAGTAAATGTAAGTGGTCACCATTTAATGGATTTAAATTTAAAGGAACACCAACTCACACAATTATTTCTGGAAAAATTAAAATGCAGGATGGAAAAATTTTAGGTGATCCTAATGGAACACCTTTACAGTTTAGTTAAGCTTACCAGTAAAACTATTTACAAGTATCACACCAACCACTATTAAAAATAATCCCACAATTGCTTGCCAAGCTAAAGTTTGTTTAAAAAATATATAGCCAAGGATTGCTATAGTAAAAATACCTAACCCGCTCCATGTAGCATACACAATTGCTATTGGAAGTTTATTAACTACAAAAGTTAATAGATAAAATGCTGTAAGATAAAAAGCAGATAGAGCAAGTGTTGGTATAAGTTTTGTAAAGTTTTGTGACAAAGGAAGCAACATTGTACCAGCAACTTCACAAAATATTGCAGCGATTAAAAAAATATAAGTTTTAACCATAATTTAAGATTTTGTGATTAATTAAATCCTCTTTTATTTCTGTTAAAATTGCAGGATCATCAATTGTAGGGGGGATTTTATATTCAACGCCATCTGCAATTTTTCTTATAGTTCCTCTTAAAATTTTACCTGATCTTGTTTTTGGCAATCTTTTTATAACAATCACCACTTTAAATGCAGCAACTGGGCCTATTTTATCTCTTACCATTTGCACGCATTCTTTTGATATAGTTTCATTATCTCTATCTACACCTGATTTTAAAACCACTAATCCAATAGGTAACTGGCCTTTCAGTTTATCTGCTATTCCAAGTACTGCACATTCAGCAACAGATTGATGTTCGGATAATACTTCCTCAATAGCGCCAGTTGATAATCTATGACCTGCCACATTTATAATGTCATCAGTTCTAGACATAATCCAAATATAACCATCATCGTCAATATGACCTGCATCATAGGTTTGATAGTATCCCTCGTAATTAGACATATAGTTTTCTTTGTATCTTTGATCTGCATTCCATAATGTTGGAAATGTACCAGGAGGCAAAGGAAGCTTAACCACTATATCTCCCATCTCATTTGGTTTTGCTAAGGATTGGTCTGGCTTAATGATTTTTACATCATATCCAGGTACAGCCTTACAAGCTGAACCATATTTCGTTTCCATCATTTCAATACCAGTGCAATTCGAGCTAATTGCCCAACTAGTCTCTGTTTGCCACCAATGATCTATCACAGGAACTTTAAGTAAATTCTCAGCCCATTTTATAGTATCTGGATCAGCTCTCTCTCCAGCAAGGAAAAGGCTTTCAAAACTACTCAAATCATATTTTGAGAAAAATTTACCCTCAGGATCTTCTTTCTTAATTGCCCTAAAAGCTGTTGGAGCTGTAAAAAGAGATTTTACTTTATAATCTGAAATGATTTTCCAGAAAGCACCAGCGTCAGGTGTTCCTACCGGCTTACCCTCAAACAGTACTGTAGTACATCCTTTGAATAATGGAGCATAGACAATATAAGAGTGTCCAACAATCCAACCAATGTCACTTGCAGACCACCAAATATCATCTGTATCAATGTTATAGATATTTTTCATAGTCCATTTGAGAGCAACAATGTGACCACCAATATCTCTCACTATACCTTTTGGAGTTCCAGTTGTACCTGAGGTATATAAAATATAAGCAAATTCATTTGAGTTCATCTGAACACAGTCAACATCTTTAGCATTAGAGACAACTTCTTCCCAGTTGACCTCATTTGGAGCATTTAATTTAACCTCGTGACCAGGTCTTTGGAATAAAATCATCTTTTGAATTTTGTGACTGGCTATTTTAATAGCTTCATCGACAAGAGGTTTGTATTCAACTGTTCTTCCTGGCTCAAAACCACAGGATGCAGTTACTAATATTTTTGCTTTGCTGTCATCAATTCTGCTTGCGAGTTCATTTGAGGCAAATCCTCCAAATACAACAGAGTGAATTGCACCAATTCTTGCACAAGCAAGCATCGCAACCACTGCTTCAGGGATCATTGGCATGTAAATGATTACCCGGTCGCCTTTATTTGTACCTTGAGCCTTTAATGCACCCGCAAATTTAGAAACCTTTGACCTTAATTCTTCATAAGTGAACTTTCTTTTGTTGTCTGTGATTGGACTATCGTAGATTAAAGCTGTTTTTTGACCTCTTCCTTGATCAATATGAATATCTAAAGCGTTATAACATGTGTTTGTGACCCCATCTTCGAACCATTTAAAGAAAGGTGGGTTAGATTTATTTAAAATTTTTGTTGGTTTTTTAAACCAAAATATATCTTCAGATGCTTCTTGCCAAAACTTTTCAGGATTTTTTATAGAATTTTCGTAAATTTGACTAAACTTAGATGACATAAAAATTTGATTCGAATTCCTTGTTTTTTTTGGTTTTTAACTTGTAAATTGTATTTAATTTTAAAAATTAAGTAAAATCAATGCTTATTAGTGACAATTAAGTCTTCATAAAACTATTTTTATTTGCTATTTAACCACGAAATTGGCTTAAGGTTACTTAAGTCTAGTTTATATAAACTAAAATAAAAACTAACGAAGAGGGAGTTTTTTATGAAAAAACTTAAACTGTTTGCTTTAGCAGCTATGGCTCTGATTGGATTTTCAGGTATAGCTATTGCAGCAGACGCAACGATGTTGATGCAAGATGACTTCGTAGGAATTTCATTCTGGGTTATCTCTATGGGAATGTTAGCAGCTACTGCTTTCTTTTTCATGGAAGCAGGCAATGTCGCATCAGGCTGGAGAACATCAGTTATTGTTGCTGGTCTAGTAACTGGTATTGCATTCATACACTACATGTACATGAGAGAAGTATGGGTTGCTACTGGAGACTCGCCAACTGTTTACAGATACATTGACTGGTTAATCACTGTGCCATTACAGATGGTAGAATTCTATTTAATTCTAGCAGCTATTAACAAAGCAAACTCTGGAATGTTCTGGAGATTGTTAATTGGTTCATTAGTGATGCTAATCGGTGGATACTTAGGTGAAGCAGGATATATCAATGCTACACTTGGTTTCATTATCGGAATGGCAGGTTGGGTATACATTCTTTATGAAGTATTCTCAGGTGAAGCTGGTAAAGCTGCAGCGAAAAGTGGAAACAAGGCTCTTGTAACTGCTTTTGGTGCAATGAGAATGATCGTTACAGTAGGTTGGGCAATTTACCCATTAGGTTATGTATTTGGTTACTTAACTGGTGGTGTAGACGCTAACTCACTTAACGTCGTTTACAACTTAGCTGACTTCATTAACAAAATTGCATTTGGTCTAGTAATTTGGGCTGCTGCAACTAGTTCTGCGGGCAGAAGAGCTAAGTAATTTAGCTAAAATTTAAATTAAGGGCAGGTACAATTTTTGTACTTGCCCTTTTTTTTTACCTTTATTAAATTATGTATAATAATTATACATAATTTTAATCTATGGATGTTAAATTAGAAAAATGGCACAAATGCCAAATTGATAAAGAAGTTTTAAAAGAACTTTCAAAGAAATCTGATTTAAAAGGACTTCAACACGTATCAGTTTTTTTTGGACTATTATTAGTAACTGGAATTTTTGCATATCAAACCTGGGGCACATGGTGGTCGGTATTTTGGTTTTTGGTGTATGGAAACATTTATTCCTTTTCTAATCCTTTGTGGCATGAGACTGGTCATAAAACTGCTTTTCAATCAAAATTCTTAAACGAATTTTTTTATTATGTCTCATCCTATATGGCTAACTTTGAGCCAACAAGATGGAGATACACACACTTTGTTCATCATGGGAACACTTATTCAACCGAAAATCCATTTGATCATGAAATTGAATATGGAAATGATTTAAAAGAAACTCCAAAAAGATTAATCATAAATATAATTCCATTTTTAGATTTAGTTTTTTTTAAAAAACATATTTCATTTGAAATTATTCAACACGCTTTAGGAATAAAAACAAAAGTTATGCAAGACAGCATTCCGGAAAATGCACAAGCAAAAGCAATTTTTATTTCAAGAATTTATGTAGCTATTTGGCTTTTAATTATTTTATGGTCTATACTTGTTTTATCTTGGATGCCTTTATTATTTTTTGTGTTACCACAATTTTATGGAAAAACTTTACATAAACTTGTTGCATTCACTCAGCACGCAGGTTTAGCTAGAAATATAAAAGATCACAGAGTTACATCGCGTGAGATGTATTTAAATCCAATACTAAGCTTTTTATATTGGAAAATGGAATATCATCTAACTCATCACATGTTTCCAACAGTTCCATCATATAATCTTGATAAATTGCACCACCATATAAAAGATCAATTACCAAAGCCAAATGATGGATTAATAGATGCTTATAAAGAAATTATCCCTGCGTTAATGAAACAAAAAGAAGATACAAGCTATTTTATAAAAAAAGAGTTACCCGAACCTCAAAATATTTAAAAATATACTAAGTATGATTTTACTTACTTGTCCTATTTAGATAAGAAACTATATATAACGCATGGCAAAAATTACATATCATACTCACGATAACAAAACTCATACGATAGATGTTCAAAAAGGTTTAACTGTAATGGAAGGAGCTATTCAAAACGATATTCCAGGAATTGATGCAGATTGTGGGGGTGGAATGGCGTGTGCTACCTGCCATGTTTATGTCAAAGAAGAATGGTTAGATAAGCTTCCAGCAAAAGAGGATGGTGAGGAAGATATGCTTGATATGGCATTTGAACCAAAAAATAATAGCAGGTTGAGCTGTCAGTTAATAGTTTCAGATGAGCTAGATGGTTTAGAAGTTAATATTCCATCAAAGCAAGGTTAGATGAATAAAACAGATGTATTAATTATTGGAGCAGGGCCAACAGGGTTGTTTTGTGCTCATCAACTTGGAATTATAGGATTGAGCTGTGAGATAGTCGACAATCTTGATAAAGCAGGAGGACAATGCATCGAACTTTATCCTGACAAACCAATTTATGATATCCCAGCCGTACCAGAGTGCACTGGGGAAGAATTAACCAATAATCTTCTAAAACAAATCAAACCTTTCAATGTTAAATTTCATTTAAATGAAAGAGTAGAAGAATTAAAAAAAAATCAAAATAGATGGCATGTTAAAACTTCAGGTGGAGTTGAATTTGATGTTTCAGCAATTGTAATAGCTGGTGGTGTTGGTTCTTTTGAGCCTAGAAAATTTCCAGTAAAAGAATGTGAAAAATTTGAAGGAAAATCTTTATTTTACTCAATTAAAGATAAATCAATATTTAAAGATAAAACTATTTCAATTTTCGGTGGAGGAGACTCAGCCTTAGATTGGGCAATTGAATTATCAAACACCTCTAAAGTAAATTTGATTCATAGAAGAGATGGTTTTAGTGGCGTAGAAGCAAGTGTTCAAAAAGTAAAAGATCTTAATGATCAAGGAAAATTAAATTTATTTACAAAATATCAAATGGATTCTGTAAGTGGAGATAAACAAATCGAAACTGTTAAAATAAAACATGATGAAGGAGAAATTAAGGAAATTAAATCTGATTATGTGCTAGGTTTTTTTGGATTAATCATGCAACTAGGCCCTATTTTAGATTGGGGATTAAATATTAATAAAAAAACTGTTGAAGTTAATACTGAAAATTTTGAAACAAATGTTAATGGAATATTTGCAATCGGTGATATTTGTTCTTACCCAGGCAAATTAAAATTAATTCTTTCAGGATTTCATGAAGGCGCATTGGCAGCAAGAGGATGCTTTAAATACGCTAAACCAGATGAAAAATTAAGATTTGAATTCACAACAACATCCAAGGCTGCACAAGAAAGACTTGGAATTAAAAAATGATAGAGCTTTTTTCTGCTAACACTCCTAATGGATGGAAAATAAGTATCATGCTTGAAGAAATTGGTTATGACTATAAAGTAACCAAAGTTGATCTTGGTAAAGATGAACAATTCAAACCAGAATTCATAAAGCTAAGTCCTTTTGGAAAAATTCCTGTCATCATTGATCATGAAAACAATAAAAGCCTCTTCGAGTCTGGTGCAATCTTAATGTATTTAGGTGATAAAAGTGGAAAACTTTATAATGAAAAAGATAGACTGGTAATTAATCAATGGTTGATGGCTCAAATGGGAACAGTAGGACCCATGATTGGTCAACATCACCAGTTCCATCACTACAATCCAGGTAAAAGTGAGTTTGGTGAGGAAAGATATTTTAAAATTACTAAAAGAATTTATGGAGAATTAGACGCAAGATTAAAGGTGTCAAAATTCCTTGCAGGACCTGATTACACAATCGCTGATATTGCAACGTGGCCATGGATGGCAAGACATGAATGGCATGATATTGGTTTGAAAAATTATAAAAATTTATCTAGATGGTATTTAGAAATAGCTGACAGAGAAGCTGTTATTAAAGGTTATGCTTTTATGGATAAAGAAGCTAAAATTCCTAAATTTTAAAGATTTATCCAAATAACCTATAAAGAGTGCTAAGAATTCCATAACCTGAAAATTCAATGGCTACAATTACAATAATAATTAAAATTAATTTTTTATTCATTTCAAAAATAAATATATCAACAAGACAATCCAGAAAAAAGGATAGTAAAAATAAATATATTTCTTAGCAAATAAGAACGAGATTGAATTTTGCTTAGATGATTTCTTTTTCATTTTTAGTCATCTGCATGAACTTTTTCTTCTTTTTCATGCTTTTCTTGTGCTGCAATTGTGTATTTAGCAACAGGTCTTGCCATTAACCTTTTTAATCCAATTGGCTCTGCGGTATCCAGACAGTATCCGTAAGTATCTTCTCTAATTCTTCTTAAAGCTTTATCAATTTCTGAAATTAATTTAATTTGTCTATTGATTGCTTTCATCTCTACATTGCTATCAATGTAGGAGTTTGCTTGGTCAACAATGTCAGCAGAAATATTATTGTCATCCATCCCACCATTATAAAGAGCTTCATTATTTGCTTTGATTAATTCTTTTTTCCATTCAGTTAGTCTAATTCTGAAATACACTTTATGTTTTTCACACATATATTTTTCAGTATCCTTAGGAACATAAGTTTTTGAAATTTTTACAGGACCTTTGGGCGCAACTTTAGCTGTAGTTGGTTTTGCTTTACTTACAACTTTAGTTTTTGTTTTTGATACTTTTTTCTTTGCTTTAGCAGTCTTTGGCATAGCTTAATTTTAATCGCTCGCAGTATATTCAGCAAATTAGGGGTGTCAAGCAAGCTTAATTAATATAAATATTTATAAATGACCATTAATAACAAAAATATTGATAATGTTTTTTATATTTTTGTTACAGCTCATCTAATTTTTTGGACACTGATTCCATCACTTACAAATCATAATTTACCACTGGATACAATCGAAGCTTTGGCTTGGGGAAGTAATTTAGATTGGGGATTTAATAAACATCCACCCATGAGTGCTTTTTTTTCAGAAGTTTTTTATCAAATTTTTGGATCACAAGATTGGGTTTATTATCTTTTGAGTCAGATTTTTGTAATTATATCTTTTTATTATGTTTTTAAATTTTCAAATGAAATATTTAACAATAAATTATTAGGTTTAATTTCTGTATTATTAATCGAGGCAATTTATTTTTACAATTTCACTACACCAGAATTTAATGTAAATGTATGTCAATTACCTTTCTGGTCTTTAACAGTTTATTATTCATGGAAAATTTATAACGGTAAAGAAATAAAGTTTTTAGATTGTTTTTTAGTAGGTTTGTTTGCTGCTTTTGGATTCTTGTCAAAATATTTATTTATTTATTTGTTAGCATCCATCGATCTATTGTTTATTTATTTAATTTTTTTCAAAAAGGAGAGAAAGTTTGATTTTAAATATCTCATTACTATCGAAGTTTTCTTAGTAGTTTTGGTTCCACATTTTATATGGCTATATAATAATGATTTTATTACAATTACATATGGATTGGCTAGAACTGGCTTAGAACAATCTAGCTTTATAGATCATATTAAATATCCATTAATCTTTTTGGCAAAACAAATAGGAATATTAATTCCATTTTTCATTTTAATTTGGTTACTAGTAAAAAAAATTAAAATTAAAATAAACTTTAAAGATAAAAAATTACTTTTTTTAATAGCTATTAATATTTTGCCAATTATTTTAATGTTTTTAACATCGTTAATTACTGGTTCAAAAATTAGAACCATGTGGATGACACCATTTTATTTATTTTTTGGCACATTAACTGTTTATTTGTTTCAAGCTCAAGTTAATCTCAAAAAATTAAAACCATTCATGATAGGGTTTATTTTCTTTTTCTTTTTATCACCTGTGCTTTACGCTTATGTTTCAATCTCAAATGACGATAAGAGAACTGATTATATGGGCAAAGAAATTGCAGCGAAAACACAATATGCTTGGGATCAGCAATTTGACTCCAAAATAAATGTAGTTTTGGGTGACGAATGGAGTGCTGGAAATTTATCATATCATTTAAAATCAAGACCGGTTTGGGAGGGTTTTGTTGATAGAGAAAAACTCGATCAGTTGAAAGATTATATGTGCCTTGATAGTATTTGCGTAGGTTCAAGATAGATGAAATATGTAATTTTAATTCCGATTTACAACGATAGACAATCTTTAAAATTACTTATTGAAAATATTAATCATGAAATAAAGGACTTAAATCATGAGATATCAATTGTTGTTATCAATGATGCATCATCACAACAGATAATTGATACCTATCCAAATATTGAAAATATTAACTCATTTGAGATGGTCAATATGAAAGAGAACAGAGGCCATGCAAGATGTATTGCATCAGGTTTAAAATATATCTTTGATAAAAAAGAATTCGATTTTGTCATTCCAATGGACGGAGATGGAGAGGATAGACCTGAAGAAATTAAAAATTTTATTCAACTTTCAGAGCAATCAGGAGAAAAGTCAATTGTTGGTGAAAGAGTTAAGAGATCTGAAGGTTTATTTTTTCAATTATGTTATCAATTTCATAAATTCTTAACTTTAGCTTTTACAGGAAAATCAATCAAATTTGGAAACTTTACTTGTTTATCAAAATCAACTGTAAAGAAACTGTTAGATGAAAAGGCTACCTGGAATAGTTTTTCTGGATCTTTAAAAAAGATTGAAAAAGAATTAATTTCAATTCCTTCTACAAGAGGTAAGAGATATTTTGGTCCATCTCAAATGAGTTTCTTTAATTTGTTAAAACATTCACTTTCAATAATCAGTGTATTTAGAAAAATTGTTCTTATTCGCTCAGCATTATTTATAATTTTTTACATATTGCTGATCAAAAGCTATGCTTCAGTAATAACTTCATTACCATTAGTTTTGTTACTAATAATGATTTATTCAATTTCCAGTTTAGCTTTAAGAGAGAATATTGAAGAATTTAATAATTCTTTAACAAATATTCACGATATTGAAAAAATAAAATAATTTTTTTATATTATTAAAATGAAAAACTTTTTTAGAAAAGTTGCTTTTGGCATTGGACCCAATGAGCAAGCTCCCTCTGATCCTTTGAAGTGGGCTCTTGATCAAGTAAATGATGTGCCAGAATTATCTTGGAAAGGTAAAATATATTCTGAAAAAGAATTAAGAAAACATTATAGAGATTGGGTTTATGGTGACAGAAAAGTATTAAGAAAAAAGTATAAAGATAACAAAACACTGTACAAAACTCATAAAGATATACTTAGACACAAAACAGGACAAAAGTTTTGGGAGTCTTTAGAAATTTCGATCAGACACAATGAAGGAATAAATAGTAGTAGTCCAGTTTTAGCCAAACTATGGATGTTTTGGGGAAATTTTTTTGCTATCAGCGAAAAAGATTTTTTAGCAAATTATTCAACAGGTGCATATCAAAGAGAAGTTATTAGACCAAATTTAAATCAATCATTTGAAAAAATGGTATACGATGTAACTACATCTTGGGCAATGATACATCATTTGGATAATAGTGAAAGCGTTGGTCCAAAAAGTACTTCAGCCAAAGAGGAATGGCGAAGAAGAAAGAAAGAACCTGCAACTATTAATGAAAATCATGCAAGAGAACTTTTAGAACTTCACACTATATCTCCAAAAGCAGGGTATACCCAGGAAGATGTAATTCAGTTAGCTTATATTATGACAGGATGGGAACATAAATATGGTAAAAAAAGTTTAGAAACAGGAAATGTTTGGTTTAATTCTGAAACTCATCAACCTGGAAAAAAAAATGTTTTAGGAAAAGAATACAAAAAAGGTAAAAAAACATTAGCCGTTGTAATTAAAGATTTGGTTAATCATCCTAATTGCAGAGATTTTGTTGCAGAAAGACTATGTAGATTTTTAATCACAGATGAACCTACAAAAGAGATGAAGCAGCCGATTATTGATGCCTTTAAAAAATCTGACGGATTTATTCCTGAAATTCATAAGGCAGCAATTAAAGTAGCTTTTGAATACAATGACAAATATAAAAAATTTCAGACACCTGAGAACTGGCTCATTCAAGTTGCTAAAATTGCAGATTTAAATTGGCCGCCATCCCCAGATCTGATGGATAAATATGAGCTAGGCCAAAGACCATTCGACTCACAACGAGAGCCTGAGTGGTTATTACAAAATATTGGTCATCATCCCTACAGAGCAAAACAACCAAATGGTTGGTCAGACCACTCTGCTGATTGGATTTCTCCAGAATTATTAATTAGAAGACTGGTGTATGCAAAAGCAAGTTATAATTTTGCTAAAATGGAAAACAATAAAAATGCAGAATATTACGTGAATATGGTTGAAAATAATTTTGACAACCCAAGTAAAATAATGAAATACTTAAATCAAAAAAATAGATCTGTTGAAAAACATACTCTACTTTTTAACCACCCGGAGTTTTTAAAAGCATGAAGATATCAAGAAGAGATTTTTTAAAAACTACAGCTTTAACTTCACTATATTTTGCTGGTTTTAGTACTCATAGTTATGCAAATTCAACCAAAAAGAAAAATTTGGTAATTATAATGTTACGTGGTGGAATGGATGGTCTATGTGCTATTCCAGTTAAAGGTGACAAAAATTTCGAAAAATTAAGAAGTAAAATTAATCTTGATAGAACTTTAAAATTAACTTCAGATTTTGATTTACACCCAGCATTAAAGACATTCAAAAGTCTTTGGGATCAAAATTTAAGTGCAGCTGTGCATGCAACAAATATCCCTTATACAGGCAGATCACATTTTGATGGTCAAAATTTAATGGAGTCGGGTGGTAAAATACCATACCAAGAAAAAACAGGTTGGCTTGGAAGAGGGATGAAAACAGCTGGATTAACTGGACAAGGACTAGCTTTAGCCCTTCCGATGCCTTTATTAATAAGAGGCGTTCCTATGAACAATAATTATTTTCCTGTAGGTCGAAGTCTACCATATCCCGACACTCTAGAAATTATAAAACAAGCTTACAAAGAGTATGATGAAAAATTATTAAGTGACAATTTAGAAATAATTTTAACAAGAGATTTTAACAATAGATCAAGGGATGATGCTTGGATTTTAGCTTCAAGTGCTGGTACAGAGTTATCAAAACCAGATGGACCTAAAGTTGCAGTCTTTGAAGTGGATGGTTTCGACACGCATGCTGCGCAAGGAGCAACAGATGGCGCTCATGCAGATTGCCTATCAGATTATGACAACATTGTTAGATCATTAAAATCTTCAATGTCTGAAGAAGCATTCAATAATACTTTGGTTTTAACACTCACAGAATTTGGAAGAACAATTAAGCAGAACAGTAGTAATGGAACAGAGCATGGTTACGGTTCAGCTATCTTAATGGCAGGAGGACTTGTTAAAAAAGCACAAGTTCATACGGATTGGCCAGGATTAAAGAAAAAAGAATTATTTGAAGGAAGAGACTTAAATTCTACAATAGATTCTAGAGCGATTTATGCTTCTGCAATGTCTACAGTCTTTGACGTAGATTTCAAAAAAATTACTAAAGAAGTTTTCTGGGGTGAAAATTTACCAAATTTATCTGATAAACTTTTTAAAATTTAATTAAACTAAATTTAATGAAACAAATTTTATCATTATTAGTTATTATTTTGATTTCAGTTCCATCATTCTCATATGCAAATAAAATGAATAAGCAAGAGAAGAAAGATTTTGATAATTATGTTCTAAGAGCTCAATCCAAAAGTAAAATGGAATTTAATAGTAGAAACGTTCCTAATCGAACTGGACTTTATAAATTTTTCGATAATCTTGAGGATAATATGGGTGTAGCAGAAAAAGGAATTGAATTTAATTTAAGTTATTCAGATATAGGTAATAAATTAGACTGGAGCAGATGGGGCAAACCTGGTTTTGCTCAGCGTTTCCAAATTCATGAACCTAAAAAATATACAACTAAAAAAGGAAAAACTAAATGGTATCGAGTTGGTTACTTTATTCCTAAAAATATAAACACATCTAAGCACAATTTATCTTTATTTGATTTTAAAATGATTTATGGAAAGCAAGGAGAAATGGCCGTAGGACCCGGACTAAACATAAATAATAATAGTATTTTATGGATGTTTAATGGACCAAATTATAAAGTTGCACCAAATGAAGCTGGTGAACAATATAACTTTGATGGTTATACGGTACATCTTGATGATAGATTTTCTCCTTTAAGAGGTAAATGGGTAAACCTGTTAATTAACGCCAAATGGGCCAAAGATGGTTTTTTACATTTGTGGATTGATGGAAAATTAAGATCTAGTTACTTTGGAGATGTTTTAGGAGGAGCTACAAGAGTAAGGTTTAAATTTGGTCCTTACAGAAACTATATGACAGATGCTACTGATCAAGGTTTAGAAATTAAAGATGCAGTCATTCGTTATTCTAATGTTGGAAAAGCAGATAAATGTGATGATTTATGGAGTGGATGTGATGAAATTATCAATCAACTAACTAATAACTCTCAAGTTCATGGAGCAATATCCGTTAGTATGTGTATTCCATCTGGTGACGGTGATAAACCAGCAACCTGTGAAAATCTTGGCTATCCACAAAATCCTAGACCTTTTTAATTGTTTTGATTAGCAGCAACCGCAGCTTTTTTTAACAGCTTTTGGTTGGTTGTCAGCTTTTGCAGCTTCTAATTCTTTTTGTTCTTCCTCAAGAGCTTTTTGTTTTTTTGCAATTTTATCCTCAAAGTACTCATAAAGAGATGCGAAGCCTAACTTAGAGGCTCTTTTTTCCTCATAATCTCTTCGCCCTTTAAGGTTTTCAATTATTTTGACTATTTCTTGGTTCTGCATGCTCTCTTTTTTATTTAAAAAGATAAATAATTCAAGCTATAAAATTGGCAAACTATAAACAGGTTTTTTTATGTTAGGATAACGTAATGAACACAAGTCAAAAAAAACTTGAAAAATCTAAAGGCAGATTAGAAATAAAAATAAAAGATCAAAATTTACAAAAACTTTATCAACAAGGATCTTCAAAAGCTTTGATGCCAGATTTTCATGAAAATTTAAAACAATTAATGCTTATTAATACTGCTGGTGGAATTACTAGCGGAGATGAATATGACTTCAAATTTGAAATTGATAGTTCAAATCTTTGTATTTCAACTCAAGCAGCAGAAAAAATTTATAGTGGTTTTGGTAATCCTGCCAATTTAGAAATTAATATAAATTTGTTAAACAATTCAAATTTATTTTGGCTACCTAAAGAGTTAATTTTATTTAATAATTGTAACTTAAAAAGAAAAATTAATTTTAATTTATCAAAAGACTCAAATCTACTTCTTTGTGAAAATATTATTTTTGGACGAACTTCTATGAAGGAGAAGTTTGAAAAGGGATATTTTTCAGATTTTTGGAATATTAAAATAGATAATAAACTAATTCATTCTGAAGCAATAAATACAGGTTTATTTGAGAAAAAATATATGAAAAGTTTTTCAACATTAAATAAAAATTCTGCAGTTGCGACAATTATTATTGTAGGAAATAAGTTTTTGAATAATGTTAATA
>CABZPD010000018.1 GCA_902527415.1 uncultured Pelagibacteraceae bacterium
TTGGGCAATATCGTTTCTGCAAATGTTTTGTGTTGGTTATACAAACACAAAGCTTATTACAATGAAAAATGGAGAGTTAGGAAAGGTGGAGGACCTTTAGGTATTAATTTAGTGCATGACATTGATATGATTTGTTATTTATTGGGTTCAATAAAATATGTGCAAGCATTTACAACAAATAAAACTAGAAAATTCCAAGTGGAGGATACAGCTACAATTAGCTTAATTTTTAATTCAGGAGCGCTGTGCACACTAAATTTGTCAGATACAATTGTTGCACCGTGGAGTTATGAATTAACTGCTGGAGAAAATCCCGCATACCCAATTACCAATCAATCTGCTTACATGATTGGAGGAACCAAAGGTTCTTTGCAGTTTCCCAATCTTAAATATTGGTTTTATAAAAAAGAAAGAAGTTGGTGGAATAAAATTTTTGTTAATGAAGATAAAAACAAAAAAGATGATAATACATTAGTAAATCAAATTGATCATTTTGCTGATGTTGTCGCAAAAAAAGCAAAACCAAAAGTAAATGGAAACGATGGTTTAATGTCTCTTAAAATTTTTGCTGCTATAACAAAAAGTGCAAAAACTGGAAAGAAAATTAAAATTTAAAGATTATCTAAAATCGAATTAGAAGATTTAATAGTATCAGCATCACCTCCTAAATCTTTAGTTCTGTTACTTTTATCACTTAAAGATTTTTCAATTGCTTCAACTATTGAATTAGATGCCTCCTTTTCTCCTAAATAATCTAACATCATTGCTCCAGACCAAATTTGCCCTATAGGATTTGCAATTCCTTTACCTGCAATATCAGGAGCAGAACCGTGAACTGGCTCAAACAAAGATGGAAATTTATTTTCTGGATTAATATTTCCAGAGGGAGCAATTCCAATTGTTCCTGTGCAAGCAGGTCCTAAATCTGAAAGAATATCTCCAAATAAATTCGATGCTACCACAACATCAAACCATTCTGGATTGAGCACAAATCTAGCAACTAAAATATCAATATGAAATTGATCTGTTTCAATTTCAGGATAATTTTTTTTCATTTCATTAAAACGTTCATCCCAAAAAGGCATAGTAATTGAAATTCCATTTGATTTTGTTGCATTAGTCAGTTTTTTTCTTTTTCGTTGTTTGGCTAATTCAAAGGCAAATTTTTGAACTCTGTCTATTCCATGGGCAGACATTATAGTTTCTTGAATTGCAATTTCTCTATCGGTATTTTTATACATTCTTCCGCCTACAGTAGAATATTCTCCCTCTGTATTTTCTCTAACAATCAACATATCGATATCACCGGGTTTTTTATTAGCTAGAGGAGGATTAATACCTGGGAAAAGTTTTACAGGTCTAAGATTTATGTATTGATCAAATTCTCTTCTAAACTGAAGTAAGGAACCCCATAAAGAAATATGATCTGGTACTCTATCTGGCATACCGACTGCTCCAAAAAGTATAGCATCATGTTTTTTTAATTTTTCTTTCCAATCATCAGGAAGCATTTTTCCATGTTTCTCGTAATAATCACAGGAAGCAAAATCATACTCTGTAAAATTTATTTTAAATTGATGTTTTAAAGCAGTGTCTTTTAAGACTTTTAAGCCTTCAGGTAATACCTCTTTACCAATCCCGTCACCAGCTATTGAAGCAATGTTATATTCTTTCATTAGTTGATTTTTATACTGCAAAATATCAATAAATTACATTGTTAAATTAATATTAAATTTTAAACCTTCATTGTTTTGACATATTTTTTTTGCTAACTTTGCTTATGAAAAAAATAATCCTACTTGCTTTATTTAGTTTATTATTTTTCACAAATTCAAATGCTGCATGTGACGATCCTTTAACAGAAGGTGTTGATTATTCTAATTGTAGATTTTCAGACTCACAAGATTTACAAGGAAGTTATCTTCCAAATTCAAATCTTTCTTTTGCAAGTTTTATTCAAGTAAACTTTGATAAAAGTATAATGATGACTTCAAATCTATCGTTTGGAACTTTTCCAGAGTCTACTTTTGTTAGAGCCAACCTTTATGAATCTGTTTCTATTGGCGCAAATTTTGAAAAAACTAATTTTACTGGCGCTAACTTAACTAGAGTTGATTTTATGGGAGCAACCTTAATCGAAGCAAATTTTCAAAACTCTAATTTAATGGAGGCTAACTTTACCTCTTCTAACATCACCAATGCTAATTTTGATGGAGCTAATTTAACTGGAGCAACGTGGACCAATGGTCAAACTTGTGGCCCAGAGTCTATTGGCACCTGTAAACAATAATTAATGAATACTTCAGTAAATACTGATGATGTTATCTTTAATTTTTTTAAACAAATTTGTGATGAAAAAGATGATCAAAAATGTGTTGAGCTTGGAAACGAATGGATAAAGGCAATGGAAACTAATTTGTCTGAAATGGAAAAAAATCTAAACGGTGCTGATTATATTAAGCATAAAGATGATATTCAAAGTAACAGAAATCATCTTGATAGCCTGAAGAACAAAACATCATCTGAGTGGAGAGCGTACGCAACTCAATGCATGATTGAAATAATGAATCATAAGAGTCAAAAATAATTTTAGAAATAAATTTTAAATCACTAGCTATATCTATTAATATAATATAAAGACTATAAGAAGGGGTGTCTTAACAGACTGAGATCATACCCTAAGAACCTGTCCGGTAATTCAGAAAGGGATAAAATGGATAAAACATATTTTTTAACTCAATCAACATCATTAATATTAGTAATTGCAATTAGTTTAATATTTGCTTTTTTAGGAATTCTTCATTCTAAAAAATTTACAGGAATTAATAATTATTTAACTGCAAATAGAAACATCGGTTTATTTTCACTTACCACAAGTCTTGTAGCATCAGCTTTAGGTGCTTGGATTTTATTTGGTCCAGTTGCAGCCGCAACCTGGGGCGGGGTAGGTGCTGTTATTGGTTATGCATTAGGCACAGCTTTTCCAATGATTTTCTTAATTTATTTTGGAAAAAAAATTAGAAATGAGTTTCCAAAAGGATCTTCTTTAGTTGAGTTTATGAGAAAGAAATTTGGCAAAAGTCTTTTTAAGCTAATTTTGTTAATGACAATCTTTTATATGTTCATTTTTCTTTGCGCAGAAGTAACGGCAGTTGCTGTATTAATTAATTATATATCAGGAACAGAATTATGGATTACAGCATTAATAGTCTTGGCAGCTACCTTAAGCTATACACTTTATGGAGGATTAAGAGCCTCAATATTTACTGATAATATTCAAATGATTGTAATTGGTGTTTTATTATTTATTTTGGTTTCAATTATTAGTTCATCTTCAGGAAATAATTTTTCTTTTTCTTTAATTAATGAGAAAAACCCTCAACTAATAAGTTCAAATTATGTTCCAGGATATACTGCTGGATTAACTTTCTTTATAGCAGTTGCAGCAACTAATTTATTTCATCAAGGAAATTGGCAAAGAGTATATGCAGCAAAAGATTATCAAACATTAAAAAGTGGTTTGATAATTTCTTTCTTTATTATTGTTCCAATAGTTTTCTTAATGGGTTTTATTGGAATGGTTTCATTTTCAATGGATCCATCTGTTAGACCTGATTTAGGATTTTTTAGTTTATTGTTAAAAGATCAAAAAGAAATTTTATCCTTATTAATCATTATCCTTGGTCTTGCATTAACAATTTCTACTGTTGATACTTTGGTTAATGCTATTTCTAGTTTATTTGTAGTCGATGGCAAAGCAACTTTTAATTTAGTTAAAAAAACTGATTACTTAAAAATATCTAAATATTTCATTTTAATCTTATCCGTAATTGCATTTGGTGTTGCTTCAAAAGGATTTGATATTTTATATTTATTCCTTCTTGCAGATCTCTTTTGTTGTGCGTTTGTAGTGACTGTTTTTTATAGTTTCTATAATAAAGTGGATGAAAAAACTGCTTATGTTTCAATTATAATTGGTTTAGTTGCTGGATTTTTAATGTTTCCATTTCCAGATTTTTCTAAAAGTTTATTAGTGGGAGTATTTTTGTCTAAAGACCTGTTTTCACCATTTATAGGTCAATCTTTATTATTTTTATCTTTTTTGATTGCAACTTTCTTGCCTGCAATAATTTTAAAAATTAAATTTAGATAGAGGATTTTAAAGCATCATAAATTAGTTCTTTAGTGGTCTCACCAATGCTTCTGTAAACTTCTTTATTATCTTTAAAAATTAAAAGTGTTGTTTGATATTGAACGTTAAAAAATTGAGAAATTTCTTTATTTGTTACATCAAAAGCAAAGTACTCCATATTATCAAAATCATTTTTTGCTTTTTCAAGAACTTTCATTTGGCTAGCACAAGAAGTACAATATTTAATCCAAGAACTAACCACCACAACTTTTCCTTCTGATAGAGCTTTATCAAATAACTCTTTACTATAAGTGGTTTCTTTTCCAATTGCCTTAGTGCTAAATGCTAATACGAAACAGATAAATACTAAAAATTTTTTCATTAAACCAAAATTAAGGTAAATTTTAATTTATTGTAATACTATAAATTGTCTCTATATATGCCTAACCATATGTCAAACGAGCAAATAAGCATAAATAACCTGTCAAAAGTGTACGACAATGGTTTTGAGGCATTAAAAAAAATAAACCTAAATATTAAAAAGGGTGAAATTTTTGCAATGCTAGGACCAAATGGTGCAGGAAAAACTACGCTTATAAGTATTATCTGCGGGATAGTAAAACCATCTTCTGGGAAAGTTACAGTAGATGAATTTGATATTATTGATGATTATAGAGAAACAAGATCTAGAATTGGATTAGTTCCTCAAGAGTTAACTTTAGAGCAATTTGAAACTGTATTTAATAACGTTTCATATTCTAGAGGTTTGTACGGGAAAAAACCTGATCCAAAACATATTGAGAAGGTTTTAAAAGATCTAAGTCTATGGGATAAAAAAGATTTAAGGCTTAGACAATTATCTGGGGGAATGAAAAGAAGAGTTTTGATTGCAAAAGCATTATCTCATGAACCAACTATTTTATTTTTAGATGAACCAACTGCTGGTGTTGATGTTGAGTTAAGACAGGATATGTGGAAAGTTGTTGAGAGTTTAAGAAAAACTGGAGTTACAATAATTTTAACCACACATTATATAGAAGAAGCAGAAGCTATTGCAGATAGGGTAGGAGTAATTAATCAAGGAGAAATTATAGTTGTAGATGAAACAAAAGAACTATTAAAGAAAATGGGACATAAAAAACTTACTGTAGACTTGCAAGAAGAAGTTAGAGAATTACCAAGTAGTTTAGAAAAATATAATCTTGAAATTGGTGAAGATAAAAAATCAGTAAATTATACTTACAATGTTAGAGCTAAAAGCACAGGTATTACTAATTTGCTTCAAGATTTAAAAGATGCAAATTTAAAATTACAAGATTTAAAAACAGAGCAAACAACACTAGAAAAAATATTTGTTTCTTTAGTAAAGGAGAATAATGAAGTTTAATTTTCAAGCTTTTAGTGCAATTTATCTTCATGAGATGGATCGCTTTAGAAGAACTCTAATGCAGTCGCTTTTTTCTCCAGTTTTATCAACCTCATTGTACTTTATAGTGTTTGGTTCTGTTATCGGTGGATACGTTGAAAATATTGATGGAATTAGTTATGGATCATACATAGTTCCAGGTTTATTGATGCTTACTCTTTTAACTCAATCTATCAGTAATACTTCTTTTGGAATATTTTTTCCTAAGTTTAATGGAACTATTTATGAAATTTTAGCAGCACCAATTTCTACTTTTGAAATTGTTCTAGCTTTTGTTGGAGCAGGAGCAACTAAAACTCTTATTGTAGGTGTTGTAATATTTATCACTTCAACATTTTTTGTAGAGGTCAACGTCATGTATCCATTATTAATGATTTTTTTATTAGTATTGGTTGCATTTACATTTGCATTATTTGGTTTCTTAATAGGTTTAATGAGTTCTAATTTCGAACAGATGTCTATCATTCCGACCTTAGTTATTACACCAATGGTATTTTTAGGGGGTAGCTTGTACTCATTAGATATGCTGCCAGAATTTTGGCAGACAGTTACTTATTTTAATCCAGTAGTGTATTTAATTAATGGTCTTAGATTTGCTTTTTATGGAGTATCGGACTTTAATATTTGGGTAAGTATAATTTCTATGGTTGTATTTTTAGTTGCTTGTGTAACAGTTGTTACAGTATTACTTAAAAAAGGTTACAATATTAAATCCTAGCTACTAGCTATTTTCTTTTTAGGATCATAAAAAGGTTTTTCTACAATAGTAGCAGGATATTTTCCTTCATGAGTTTGAACATCTAATTGATTTCCTAATTCTGAATAATTTATTTCTATCATTGCAAGTGCAATATTCTTTTTTAATCTAGGTGAATATACAGCTGAGGTTACTTTACCAATTTTTTTACCATCTTTTTCAATTGACCAAAAAGTTGTGTTAGGTCCAGATAAAGGATCACAATCAATGATAAGACCAACCTGTTTTCTCTTTATTCCATTTTGCTTAATCTTTTTTAGAGCTTCTTTACCTATAAAGTCTATATCAGTTTCTAAATTTACTAATCTATCAAATCCTAATTCGTATGGATTTGTATGGATATCTGCATCTGCATGGTATGAAAGCATACCACCTTCAATTCTTCTAATAGAAGATGTATGACCTGGTTGAATTCCATGTTCTTTACCAGCTGCCATAATTTTTTCATATAATTCATTTCCTTTTGAACCATCTCTTAAATATATTTCGTAACCAAGTTCACTTGACCAACCTGTTCTTGATACAATTAATGGAATTCCATCAAGTTGATATTCTCTTAGCCAATAATATTTAAGATCTCTGATATCTTCACCAAATAGTTTGACCATTATTTCTTGTGAGGTAGGGCCTTGTAACTGTAGAGGGGATACATCCGGTTCAGATATTTTAACATCTAAACCTGAATTAACCGCAACACCTTGTGCCCATAACAAAACATCACTATCAGCTAATGATAACCAAAAATGATTTTCTTCTAATCTCAATAAAACTGGATCGTTTAATATTCCTCCATCGTTATTTACGATTAATACATATTTACATTGTCCAACTGATAATTTTGAAAGATCTCTAGGAGTTAATAATTGAATAAATTTGTAGGCATCAGGACCAGTTATTTCAACCTGTCTCTCAACCGCCACATCACATAAGATTGATTTTTCTATAAGGTTCCAGAAATTTTGTTCAGGACTTCCAAAATCTCTTGGAATATACATGTGATTATATACAGAAAAACCTGTAGCTCCCCATTTAACAGTAGAGTCGAAATATGGAGACTTTCTTATTTGAGTTCCAAAACCAAAGTTTTTATTAGACATTTGTGACCCTTAACAGTCTGAGTATGAATTACAAATAAAAAAATAGCCCTGTTAAGGGCTACTAAAAAAATGGAGAGGGAAGTTATTTTTTTAAAACTGCTCTGATTCAGTCGATCCAGCCATTGCTGTAGTTGAACTTTGACCACTACTGATAGTATTTGATACTGCATCAAAATAAGATGTACCAACTTCTCTTTGGTGTTTAACGCTAGTATAACCATCTTTTTCTCGAGCAAATTCTTGTTGTTGAATTCTAGAGTATGCAGCCATACCTTCTTTTCTGTATTTTTCAGCAAGTTCAAAGATTGCAATATTTTGAGTATGAAAACCAGCAAGAGTAATAAATTGAAATTTATAACCCATTTTTGCAATTTCTTGTTGGAATGAAGCAATTTCATCATCGCTTAAATGTTTTTTCCAATTAAAAGAAGGTGAACAATTATAAGCCAAAAGTTTGCCAGGAAATTTTTCATGTATAGCATCAGCAAACTTTTTAGCTTCAGCTAAATTAGGTGTTGCAGTCTCACACCAAATTAAATCAGCATAAGGAGCATAAGCTAAACCTCTAGAAATAGCTTGTTCAATTCCATCTTTTACGTAATGAAAACCCTCAGGAGATCTTTCACCTGTCAAAAATGGTTTATCATTTTCATCAAAATCATTCGTAATTAGTTTTGCAGCATTAGCATCGGTTCTAGCTAAAATAATTAATGGAACCTCTGCAATATCAGCAGCCAATCTCGCAGCTTTAAGATTTTTTACCATTGTTCCTGTTGGTACTAAAACTTTACCACCCATGTGACCACATTTTTTTTCACTAGCTAGTTGATCTTCAAAGTGTACACCTGCAGC
Source organism: uncultured Pelagibacteraceae bacterium (assembly GCA_902527415.1). Classification (GTDB taxonomy): domain Bacteria; phylum Pseudomonadota; class Alphaproteobacteria; order Pelagibacterales; family Pelagibacteraceae; genus Pelagibacter. Next base: position 8,265 of record CABZPD010000018.1, read on the forward strand.
ACCTGCTCTTATAAATTTTTTAGTTAATTCAAACACATTTAATGGACCACCAAATCCAGCTTCTCCATCAGCAATAATAGGCAACATGTAATCTGTTCTATCTTCTTTTTTCATATCACCGTCTTGCATTTCCATATGCTGAATTTGATCAGCTCTGATTAAAGAATTATTCATAGACTCAACTAATTTTGGTGCACTGTCATAAGGATATAAAGATTGATCTGGGTACATTTCACCAGCTGTATTAGCGTCAGCAGCTACCTGCCATCCACTTAAATAAATTGCTTTTAAACCAGCTTTTGCATGTTGAACTGCTTGATTACCTGACAAAGAACCAAGTGTATTTACATAAGGTTCAGAATTTAATAATTTCCAAAGTTTTTGAGATTGGTTTTTACACAAAGAATATTCAATTTTAATTGAGCCTCTTAATCTTTCAACTTCCTCATCAGTGTAGTCTCTTTTTATTCCAGCAAATCTTTTTAAGTCGTATGAGATATTTTCTGCACTCATTTTTTAATTTCCTTTGTGTTTTTATTTAGAAAATTGATTAAGAAGAATGAATTAGTTGCTATCGTCTAAGGCTTTGATTAGCTCACTCATTCCACTTGAACCCCAATCACAATGATCATCTCTCATATAGATTCCTCTACTGTTGTGCTGATCTAAGTCCTCTTTTTTGATGATTTGAGCTTCATTTTCTGTGTTTTTTAAATTTTTATCCATGTAAATTATATATTTTACAGAATTTACAAAATCTATAAAAAACGTTAGAAAGCTTTGTAAATAGGAAAAAAATATTGTAAAAATAAATTTACAAAATTTACAAATAGTAAATATGAGTCAAATAGATTTAAAAATAGGGCCTAAAATTAAGTCTTTTAGAAGACAGCTCGGTCTTCAAGCAAATAAATTAGCAGAAGATTTAAACATTTCTCCAAGTTATTTGAATCTTATTGAAAGTGGAAAAAGAAAAATTGACGGTGATCTACTATTAAACTTATGTGAAAGATTAAATATTCAGTTATCAGATCTTACTTCAAAAACAGATATTAATCTTCAAAATAATATTTCTGAAATTTTAGATGATAGTTTATTCGAAGATTTAGATATTTTAGGACCTGAAGTAAAAGATTTAGTTAGTACTAATCCAAAAATTGGAAAAGCAATTGTAAGACTTGGAGATATTTTAAAGAAAAAAGATCACGAACTAATTAATAAAATTGAAAAAATTTCTGGGAAAATTGTTGATAATAGAAAAAATTCTTTTCCAGGAGAAGTTATTTCAGACTTTTTACAAGATAATAAAAATTATTTTCCTAAATTAGAAGAATTTGCAAATAAAGTATTTGATAAAATTCAAAAAAATAATCGTACAAGATACATTGCTTTGTGTGAATATTTGTATTCAGAATATTCTATTTCTGTAAAAGATGTTATTCCTGATGAAAGCAAACCATTTTCAAAAATTTATAATAAAAATAAAAAAGAGTTATTGCTTAGTGATTACAGTTCACTAGAAACAAAAAAATTACATGCAGCTGCACAAATAGCACAAGAAGGCGCAAATAAAGAAATTGATGACTATCTTTCTAAATTTAGTTTTCCATCTGAGGAGTCAAAAAAGTTAACTAAAGTTGCTTTACTCAATTATTGTGGGGCAGCTATTTTAATGCCTTATAAATTATTTCATTCTGAGTGTAAGAAACTTAAATATGATTTAGAGTTACTTCAAAATACTTTTGCAACATCTTTTGAACAAGTAGCTCATAGAGTAACTTGTCTTCAAGACCCAAAACTTCCTGGAATTCCTTTTCATTTTTTAAGAGTTGATATGGCAGGTAATATTTCTAAAAGATTTTCTTTATCAGGTATAGATATCCCAAGATATGGCGGTGCTTGTCCACGATGGAATGTTTATTCTGCTTTTACTAGACCAGGGGTTATTCAGGCAGCTGTAAGTAAAATGAATAATGGTGAAAAATACGTTTGTATTGCAAGAACTGTTGAAAAAGGTATTGGACGATTTGGTCAAGCCAAAAGTGTTTTATCTATAGGACTTGGTTGTGATGCAAAATATGCAAAAGATTTTGTTTATACTGAAAACGTAAATATAAATGATAAATCAACTGAAATTCCAATTGGAGTTTCTTGCAGAACCTGTGACAGATTAGATTGTTCACAAAGAGCATTCCCCCCTTTACATAAAAAATTTGATGTTGATTTAAATACAAGAGGTGTTTCGGTTTATGTCAGTGATGACAAAGCTTAATTATGATTAAATATATACTGCCAGCTATAATTATTTTTTTAATAGTATTGTTTTGGGAAAAAATTACTGAGTTCGTAGAAAAAAAATTCAATATTAAGCTTAATTATATTGTTGTTAGCTCCATTATTGCTGCAATAGCTGTTATCCTTTTACTCCTAAATTACTAGGATTCATGAACATACTGGAAGTTTCAAATTTTAAAATTGAAGAAACTGAGGGAGTTTTTACCTTTAAAAATGAAAACACAACAATAGGCTTTGTTAGATTTAATGAAAAAGGTGAGGTAGAGTATATTTTTGTTAATCCAATTTTTAGAAATCAAGGGTTAGCAACTAAACTATTACAATTAGTAAAACAAAAAACTGGAAAAGAAATAATACTTCAGGAACCAATTAGCCCTTTAGGATCGAAATTATTAAAATCATTAAATAAATGGAAATAAACTTATTATTTTTTTTTACAGTTGTACCAGCCATAATTTTATACGGAATTGCAAAATCAGGCCTAGGTGGATCCATGACTTTAATTTCTGTTCCGTTAATGACAATAGTGATGCCGCTAAATCAAGCTTTAGGAATTATTTTACCAATTTTAATATTTTCAGATTTCATTGCTGTTTATAAATATAGAAAAGAATTTGATTTAGGAACTTTGAAATTAATGGTTCCATTTGCAGCTATCGGTATAATTATTGGATCTTTAACCTTTTCATATTTTTCAGAGGATTTGTTAAAATTTATAATTGGTGTAATGGGCTTTTTATTTGCAGGTCATTATTTCTTTTTTAAAAAAGATAAAGAAAAACAATCTGAGAAAAATTTTTTAAAAGGTGGAGCTTGTTCTGTGGCTGCAGGTTTTACAAGTTTTTGTGTGCATGCTGGAGGAACTCCAACCAGTCTTTACTTACTTCCACTTAGAATGAAAAAAGAAATCTATGTTGGAACAAGGATATTTTTTTTCACTTTTGTGAATTTAATTAAACTTCCTTTGTATATTAATTTGTCCATGACAAATTTAGAATCTTTTAAACAGTCAGCAATATTATTTCCAGTTGCTTTATTAGGAATATTGATTGGATATAAATTACTTAAAATTATAGAAGAAAAATTATTTTATAATTTCATATATGCTCTAATTTTAGTATCAAGCACAAAGCTATTATATGATTATCTAATATGATTTTTTTACACATACTCAATTTAAAATAAATGTTTAAGTTTATTTAAATTATGAAAAAAAAATTTAATCCAAGAATTAAAGCTAGATTAAGAAAAAATAGACAAGTCTTAAGTAAAAATATCGACAACTTTTTTGGATGGATTAAAGGTGCAAAACTTGTTGAACTTAAAGAATGCAATACAGATGAAGATCCTGTAAGACCGGAGCTAGATAATAAGTTTAGAACGGGTTTTGGAAGAAAAATTTTTGGAGTTGAGTACAAAGGAGAAATACATGCTGTTATGTGTTTTGCTTACACAAATGAAATACCAAAAAGTGTCGAAGAGTTAGAAAAACTTAGTACTGACGCATTTTTACAAACTGCTATGCGAGATCAGACTGGTGGTCAAATAGCAATTGCTTACACTGTATGGTCTAAAAAAAAGGGTGGAGGGAAATTAATAGTTAAAGAAGTATTCAAAAAAATTAAAAAATCTAATCATTTAAATAGATTGGTAACTCTTTCACCTCTAACAGAAATGGCAACAAATTTTCATGAGAGAAATGGCGCTAAATTAATTCAAATTAATGAAACTACACAAAATTTTGAATATAAAGTTATGTAACAATGAAAATTATTAAACTTTATTTTATAGTATTTTGTACTTTATTTATTTTACCTTATTCTATGGTTATGGCTTATGAAGAAGCAAATTATGAAGTTGTCTCTAAAAATGAAGTTTATGAGATTAGAAAATATTCAGATCGTTTAGCAGTGGAAACAATGACATCTGGAATAGATAGTAATTTTAGAAAGTTATTTAATTACATTTCAGGCAGAAACGATACCCAAGAGAAAATTAAAATGACAACTCCAGTTACTCAAGTTGAGAAAAATGGAAATATGAGTATGCAATTTTATTTACCATCTAAATTTAACTCAGAAAATGCACCAAATCCAAGCAGAGAAGATGTTAAAATAGTTAATATTGAAGGAGGATACTACGCGGTGCTGAGATATTCTGGACGAGCTTCAGATGGAAATTTTCTTAAGCATAAAGAAATTCTAGAAAAAGAGTTACAAAAAAATAATATATCAATTATAAGCCCACCTATTAGAGCAACCTATGATAGCCCATTTACCCTACCTATGAATAGAAGAAACGAGGCTATGTTTAAAGTTGAATTAAATTGATGAAATCAAAATTTAAAGTAATGGTGTTATCTTGTATGGATCCAAGATTTCAACATTTAGTACATAATCATTTAAAGAAAAAAAAATTAACTGGAAAATACAGTGCATTCACAATTGCAGGTGCAGCTGTTGGTGTTACACATAATAAATTCAAAAAATGGCATAAAACGTTTTATGACAATTTAGGAACCTCTATTCAATTACATAAAATAGAAAAATTAATTGTAATTAATCATAAAGATTGTGGCGCAGCTAAAATTGCTAATGGAAATAAAGAATTTAGTCCGGTAAATGAAAAAAAAATTCATAAAGAGTCGTTTTCTAAAATTAAAAAACAAATAAAAAAAAGATTTCCAAAATTGAAAGTAGAATTAAATTTAATTTCTTTGGATAGTAAAATTACTAAATTCTAATTATTGATTTCTTATAAGAGGATAAACTTTAGGATTTAGATATTTTAAGTTTGTTAGCAATATTAAAATTAAAGTAACAAAGCCAATTGAAAATCCTAAATAGATTAAAACTTTAAAGTCAAACATCCACACTAGCTCAAAAATATTTTCCATAATAAATTTTGAACCAATCACTGCAAAAAATATTGCAATTAAAATTACAGATTTAAAAATAATGATGAACTCAATTAGCGATGAAAAAACTATTTGTTTTTTTGAAAAACCCAAAATTTTAAAGACTAAATTTTGATATTCTTTAACTTTTCCTTGAACCATAATCGCGCTCGAAATTACGATTAGCCCTATAACAATTGTAACTGCTGAAATTAAAGTAACTGCAATAAATACCTTATTCAAAACAGCTGTAACTTTAGATAAGTAATCGGCAATTTTTATCATTGATAAACTTGGCATAATTTCAAGCATTTCAGTTTCATCAAATTTATTTGAGTTAAATTTGGCAGTAGCCAAATATTCGTGTGGAATATTTTTTGCAAATTGAGGATTAAATAACATTGCAAAATTGATGCTTAAATCTCGATAATCTACTTCTCTAAAATTAATGACCTTTCCTTCAATTTCACGTCCATAAATATTTAAAGTGAAAATATCACCTAACTGAATGTTAAAATCTTTAGCGATTTTTGCATCTAGAGATATTTGAAGTTGATCTGGGTTTGATAAATCCCACCATTTACCCTCTAAAATTAGATTATCTTCAGGTATATTTTCCACCCATGAAGATCTTCGTTCGCTACCAATTACCCAGTAACTATCATTATCTGGTTTAATATAGGTGTTAGGATCAACACCATTAATTTTTACAATTCCAGAGGATACCATTGGCACAATTTCAATAGATGCATTTGGATCCATATTTAAAATACCTTGCTCAAATTTCTCTCTTTCACCTTTTTGAATACCGACAAAGAAATAATCGGGTGCAATATCAGGAATAGATTTAGCTATTTCTCTTTGAAAATTTGTACCAACTAAAGCTAATGTTAATAACAAAGTAACCCCTAAGCCAAGAGACATAACTGTAATGGGAGTTATACTTTTTGTTTGGGTAATATTTTTAATTGAAACTTTTAAAGAAATTATTGAACTAGATTTGAATTTTTTTAGAAAAAAAATGATTAATTTTGAAAGCAAGAAAAATACAATTAAACACACAAAAAAAGCTGCAAAGTAACCTAAGCTATAAGAAGGTTGTTCAGATCCAATCGTGAATAATAAAATTAAGATAGATAATAAAACAAAGCTAAGAACAACTGATCTCTTAGAATAATAAAATTGAAGATTTTGAAATACGTTTCTAAATAAATTAGACGCTTTTACTTGATCAATAGAACTGATTGTTGGGATAGAAAAAATTACCAGAACCAACAATCCAACTAAAAATATTTTTAAAAAATTTAGTAAAGAAAACACTGGATAAACATTCAATCCTAGTCCGTCAGATAAGTATTTATCTGCTATTGGTACAATTAAAAAACTCGATCCATAAGCAACAACAGTGATGATAAATAAAAGTATAAATAACTGCAGATAATATAGGGTTTTAATATTGCCCGAATAAAAGCCAACTGCCTTTCTAACAGCTATCGACATGTTGTTTTGATTAATAAAAGAAAGCAAAGTATTTGCTATTCCAATACCTGCTATCAACATTGCGCTGATAGATACGAGAGATAAAAATTGAGAAAAATTATTAATTATTCTCTTTATACCACTTGCAGAATTTTCAGGATATCTAAGTTTAACTTTTTGATCTTCTTTAAATATTTCTTCAATTCGTTTCTCAATTTCTTCAGGCTTATCATTGTCATTAAACTTTACTTTATATTCATAGTTTAAAAAGCTTCCAATTCCATTTAGTTTTAAAATTTCTAAAGTTTGTTTTCCTGTTAAAGCCCAATCGCCAAATGCAACAAATCCACTTACATCTGGTACTGATTTAATAATTCCAATTACTGTAAAATTTTGATCTTGAACTTTTACTATTTCGTTAATTTTAATATTTAGGGTTTTTGATAAACTTTCATTGATCAGGATAGTATTAGGTTCTTTTTGCATTCTTTCATAAGCACCCATTGGTTCATAAAGAACATTTCCATATAAAGGATATTTTTCATCCACAGTTTTAATTCTAGTAAATAATGATTTATTTTTTTCTCTGCCAGTAGTTGAAAGCATAGTACTGAACTCAATCATTTGAGAAACAGTTGCAAATTCTTTCACTTTGTTAACTAGATCTAAATTTCCCTGATTACGATTGTAATCAATTTCTAAATCCCCACCTAAAAGTGCTTTGGCATTATCATTTAGTTCTTTTTTAAGACTATCTTCAATTGTGAAAATAGCACTTAATATAAAAAGACTTATAAATAGCGTAACAATGATACTAGAAATTTTATGATAATTTCTGCTTAAGTCTTTTAAAGCGTATTTAAAAATCAAACTAAATTCTGAAGGATTATTTAATTTTTCCATCTTTAATTTTTATTTTTCTTTTAGCTTTGTCTGCAAGCTTAGGATCATGAGTTACCATTATTAAAGAGGAACCTTCTTCTTTTACATATTTAAATAAAATATTTGCAATCATGATAGAATTTTCAGTATCTAAGTTCCCTGTTGGTTCATCTGCTAAGATTAGTTCTGGTTTCATCGCAATTGCTCTAGCGATAGCAACCCGCTGTTGTTCACCACCTGATAATTGACTTGGTAAATTATTAAAACGATGTTTCAAACCAAAACGATCTAATAAAATTTTAGCTTCTTTTTCTGGATTTTTAAAATTATTAAGTTCAAGCGTTAAAGCAACATTTTCAACTGCTGTGTAATTAGGAATTAAATAAAATGACTGAAATATTATTCCAATATTTTTCTTTCTTATCTCAGATACTTCATCTTCACTAAGGCCAGTTATTTCATGATCATTAAAAATTATTTTACCAGAGGTTGGTTTTTCTAAGCCTCCAATTAACATTATTAAACTTGTTTTCCCTGAGCCACTTTCCCCAACTACTGAAACAGTTTCTTTTTTCTTAATATTTAAATCAATATTCTTTAAAACACTGATACTATCTTTACCAGTTTGGTATTTGAGATTTATTTTTTTTAATTTAAGAAGAGAACTCATGAATAAAACTATATTTATTAAAATTTTGATATTCTTTCTAGTGTACATAAACGCAAGTGCAATAGAAAAGGTAGTTTTATTTGGTGATAGTTTGATGGCTGGTTATGGATTACCTAAAGAACATCATTTATCAATAGTTTTAGAAAATAATCTTAAGCAAGCTGGGTTAAATATTAAAGTCATTAATGGAAGTGTCTCAGGAAGCACATCGTCAGGTGGATTGAATAGAGCAGATTGGAGTTTATCAGAACCAGGTATTGATTTAATAATTTTAGGATTAGGAGCTAATGATATGCTTAGAGGAATTCAACCAGAGGAAACAGAAAGAAATTTAGAACAAATAATAAAAGTTGCTCAGAATAAAAAAATTGAAGTTATTTTAGCTGGAATGGTTGCGCCAGATACTCATGGAGAAAAATATAAAAAAGAGTTTGATGCTATTTATCCAAAGTTATCAAAAAACTAAAACTTAAAATTCAAATTAAAATCCAAGGCGATGAATTAAGAGTAGATGGTAAAAAAAAAGATGATCTTCAAGAAGCTATCACTACAATCAAAGCAATTGATATTGG
>CABZPD010000019.1 GCA_902527415.1 uncultured Pelagibacteraceae bacterium
AAACCAAATTAATTTGCCTGCTTTTTTTTTCTTCGATACAAAACTAAATTTTTCTTTAAATCTAATTTTATCTTCTTTTTTGTTAAATATTCTTAAGATTAAAATAATCGGAGATATTATCAAAAAAATTGAAAGGATAATTTGATATATATAAAACATAGTTATTTTTGAATCTGTTTTTCATAAAATTTTTTATATAATTCTGAATTATTTAGAAGTTGATTGTGTTGACCATTATCAATCACTTTACCTGAGTCAATTACATAAATATTGTTTGAGTTTAATATAGTAGATAATCTATGTGCTATTACAATTGTTGTTTTATCTTTTGTTAAAATTTTTAAAGCTTCTTGGATTTTGGTTTCCGTTTCAGTATCTAGAGCTGAAGTTGCTTCATCTAAAAGTATAATTGAGCTTTTTTTAAGCATTGCTCTAGCTATCGATAATCTTTGTTTTTCACCTCCCGATAGTCTTACTCCATTTTCACCAATTAATGTTTCAAACTTATCTGGTAAGTTATTTATAAAATCGTTACAAAATGATAATTTGGCAACTTCATAAACTTCTTCATCTGTAGCATTTTCATTTGCATATTTAATATTATTTTTTATCGTATCATCAAACAATGTTGTTTCTTGGCTCACCATTGAAATTTCTTTTCTAATCGACTTTATTGTACTTTTATATATTGATTGATTATCAATAATTATGTCGCCAGATTGAGCATCGTAAAATCTTGGTATTAAGTTCAAAATTGTAGATTTTCCTGATCCGCTATGACCTACTAAGGAAGTCATTTTTCCACCTTTAAAATCAATATTTATAGATTTTAATGTTTCTCCTTCATCTTCTTGATATGAAAAATTTATATCTTTAAATTTTATTTCAGAATTTTTTATTATTAAAGGTTGTGCATCTTTTATTTCTACAATTTTGTTTTCTTGATCAATTATTGGTAAAATTCTTGAGGCCGCAGATAATCCCTGGTTTAATACTAAATTTAGTGTCGATAGTGATCTGACAGGCTGATAAGCTAGCATCATTGCTGCTAAAAAAGAAAAAAAATTATTTATATCAAGCTCGCCTTTAGCAATAAGTTGTCCAGAGTAAAAAATTAGAATTGCTATCATGATTCCAGTCAAAGTTTCCATAATTGGAGACATTCTAACAAAAACAGTTTGTATTTTTTGACTTTTTTCTTTCAATTGGGCTAAATATTTATCAGCTCTGTCTTTTTCATATTTTTCCTTTTGAAAAATTTTTATAAGTTTATGATTTTTAAATAATTCAACTAAATATGTTGTTAAAAAACCTGATTTTTCTTGAGCTTCGGTAGCAACTTTGCCCATTCTTTTACCCAGTGATTTTGCTGCGATACTTGCGAGGGGGATCATTACTATTGAAATAAGAGCAAGTTTCCAATTTTGTGTAAACATCACAATTAACAAACCAATGAGTGTTAATGAGTCTTTAAATAAAGTTAAAATTGCATTACTTAACAGGTTAGTAATATGAGTAACGTCATATGTTAAGTTTGATAAAAATTTACCCGAGTGTTTTTGGTCTATTGTTTGGGTATCTGTTCCAATTAACGTATTTACCATATCAAATTGTAATTGTTTTTTAACTGACTCCCCAACATTGATCATAGTTGCTTTTGCTAAGTACAAAGAGATTCCTTTTATAGTGAATGCCAAAATAATCATGAATGGTATTAAAAATATTAATGATTGATCTTTTTCAATAAATAGTTTTTTAATTGCTGGATCTAAAAGCCAAGCTATAGATGATGTACTAGCAGCAACAAAAATAGAAAAAAAAGCTGAAATAAAAATTTTATTTAAATATTTTCTTGAGTAATCTTTGTAAAGTCTTTTATAAATTTCAGTTTTATTCATTATAAGATATTCTTTATTATTAAAATTTTAAAAAAAACAAGTAATCCAAAAAAATTATTACTTTTAAAAGCTTTTAAGCAACTTATTGGATTCTTTGCTTCAAAAATTTTAATTTGATAAAAAAATAAATGACATATTGGTATAATAGATAATAAATAGTAGCTATAATGAAAATTCATAAAATATCCTCCAATCAAAAAAAGTGCCGTTAAACAAAAATAACATATGAACAAAAATTTTTTTGCTTTACCTTTAAATTTAATTGATGTTGATTTTAGCCCTATAATTTCGTCATCTTTAATATCTTGATATCCATAAATTGTGTCATAGCCCAGTGTCCAAAATATGGCCCCAATGTAAAATAGAACAGGTATCAAGTCTATTTGTCCTTTAATTGCAGTCCATCCAAGAATCAAACCGTAGTTAAATGTGAAACCTAAAAATAATTGTGGCCAGTAAGTATACCTTTTCATAAGTGGATATGTAAAAGCTAATGGCATAGACCCTAATGCCAAAACAATAGTGAATAAGTTAAAATTTAGCAAAACTAACAAAGCTAATAAACACAAAGTTAGTGCATAAAAAATACCAAGTTTGACACTCACATCACCAGAAGCGATAGGACGATTTTTTGTGCGAAATACTTTTGCATCAAATTCTCTATCCAAGATATCATTAACTATACATCCTGCAGATCTCATTAAAACTGAACCTAAAAAAAATAAAACTAAGTATAAAAAATATTTATTTAAATTTGAGGAAAAATCGTAAGCTAAAGTTAGCCCCCAAGCACAAGGCCAAAACAATAGCATAAAACCGATTGGTTTTTTTAGTCTGGTTAAATCTATAAAAAGTTTTACTTGGTTCATAATATTTTACTTGTAAATAACAAAGGCTAGATTCATAATCAAATTGATTCGTATGAATATAGATTACACAGTCACAGCTTTAATGTTTCCAGCAATTCCATTATTAATGAGTGTTTATAGTAACAGATTTCATTCTTTAAGTATTTTAATTCGTCAGCTTCACGATGAACATGTTTATGAAAAACATATACCTCCAGAGTGGAAAAAACAGTTTATTAATTTGAGTGGAAGAATAACACTCTTAAGGTGGACAATCTTATTTGCGTCTTTTGGTTTTCTATTTAATATGCTTACAGTATTTGCACTTTATTTGGATGAAGTTTTTCTTGCTAGAGTAATCTTTGGATCTTGTTGTTTATCGATGATTGTATCTATCATTTTTTTTATAAGAGAAATTCAAATATCAACGAATGCGCTTAAACTCCATATGTCGGATATGGATGTTGATGTTAATTAGGGATTAGTACAGCTGGGCCTAAAATTTTTCTTCCTTCAAGATCTTGATGAGCTTGAACAACTTCGTCTAGCTTATACTTTTTAAAAATTTTAATTTTCACTTTACCAGAGCTAATTTTTTCAAACATTGTTGTTGACGCTTCATCTAACTCTTCTCTTGTTGAAAGGTATTGTTGCATTGATGGTCTTACTAGGTAAAGACCTTTTGGTTGAATAACTTTTGGCACATTAATATCTGACAAAGGTCCTGAGGCATTTCCAAACGACACCATCATTCCTCTTATTGCTAAACATTCAATTGATCCATCTAATGTATCTTTACCAACACCATCGTAGACAACAGGAACTCCCTTGCCATTTGTAATCTCTAAAACTTTTTTTGCAAAATCTTCTTTATTGTAATTAATTACATGATCGTATCCGTTTTCTTTTGCTATATTTACTTTTTCATCTGAACCAACTGTACCAATAACAGTACAACCTAAACTTTTAGCCCATTGGCCAAAAATTTGGCCAACACCACCAGCAGCAGCGTGGAATAAAATTGTTTCTCCTGATTTAACTGGATAAGTTTTATGTAAAAGATAAAAAGTTGTTAATCCTTTTGTCATTAAAGTTGCTGCTATTTCAAGATCAATACCATCTGGTACTTTCACCAAATTTTTAGTTGGATAGTTTCTGTGTGAAGAATAGGAACCTAAAGGAATACCTGCATAAGAAATTTTATCACCAACTTTGAAGTCTTTTACATTTTCTCCAACATCAGTAATAACTCCAGCACCTTCTAAACCTAAACCAATCGGTAGTTTTAATGGGTACAAACCTGATCGATGGTAAGTATCAATGTAGTTGAGACCAATTGCTTTTTGTTCAATGGTTACTTGATCTGGATCAGGTTTATCTAAAGATATATCCTTAACTTCTAAAACTTCAGGTCCACCAGTTTTATTAATTTCTACAGCTTTCATAATTTATTTTACAAATGTACCATTATGATAATCTTGAACTGCTTGCAAGATTTCTGCTTTAGTATTCATGACAAATGGTCCACCTCTAGCTATTTCCTCATTAATTGGTTTGCCTGAAATTACTAAAAACTTAGCGTTTGATTTAGCTTTAACAATTAAATTTTCACCTTTGGTTAGTAATATTAAAGTGCTGTCTATAACTTGATCGTGTTTATCTTTTCCAATTTCTATTTCACCATTAATTAAATAAATAAACGTATTATGAGTAGATGGTAATTTAAAATTGAACTCTTTGTCTTTGTTTAATTCTACATCAAAATAAACTGGCTCAACGTTATGACCTTTTACTGGTCCTTCAGCTTTTTCAAATTTTCCAGCTATTACTTTTACTTGTTTATCATCATCTTTATGAACACTCATTTTATCAGCATCAATATAAAGATATTCAGGCTTACTCATTTTTAATTTAGCTGGCATATTAATCCATAATTGAAAACCATGAAGTTTACCTTCTTTCATGGCAGGCATTTCTGAGTGAATAATTCCGCTTCCCGTTTTCATCCACTGAACATCTCCTGCAGTCATTCTACCTTCACCACCTGTGCTATCTTTATGTTCGAAATCTCCAGCTAACATATAAGTCACTGTTTCAATGCCTCGATGAGGGTGGGGTGGAAAACCTGCAATATAATCTTCACTATTTTCTGATCCAAATTCATCTAGCATTAAAAATGGATCAAAATAATTTGGCTCAACACCAATACTTCTTTTTAATTTAACTCCTGCTCCATCTGAAGCTGGAATTGGGTTTATAATTTTACTTACTTCGATATTTTTCATATTTCGTACATAAGAATTTTTTATATTATATCAAGTAACTTACTAAGATCATCGATTTGATGTTTCAATACATAATCTAGATTGTCAAAAATATTATTGTTTCTATTAACCCAAATAGAATTATAACCGTAATTTCCACCACCAGATACATCCCAAGTATTTGCACTCAAAAAGGCAACTTCATTTCTTTGAATATGATATTTCTTTATTGGAATATCGTAAACTTTAAAGTCTGGTTTATAAACTCCAACTTCCTCAATTGAAAAAATATCATCAAATATATTTTCTAAATTATTACTCTTAACCAATTCATTAAGAAGAGCAGGTGTACCATTTGAAAGAATAGCAAGTTTAAAATCTTTTTTTTTTAATGATTTTAAAACTTCAGGAACTTCTTTAAAGGTTGATAAAATTTTATATAGATCTAATAACTCATTTCTCATTGAAGAATCTATCTCATAAGTTTTCATAGATTTATCTAAACTTTCTTCTGTCACTTGCCAAAAATCCTTATGACGTTTCATTAAACTTCTCAGCCAAGTATATTCTAATTGTGTGGTTCTCCAATAATTGGCGAAACCTTCCCACTTATCACCTATTTTTTCTTTACATTTTTCAGCAGCTGAATTGACATCAAATAAGGTACCGTAAGCATCAAAAATTATTGCTTTAATATTTTTCATAAACTAACTTATAAATATGAGTAACATTAGATTATTTTATTCAAAAAGTTTATCTCTTAATTTGACTGACAAACTTGATAAATCTCAATCACACTATGTTTCAAAAGTTATGAGACTTAAAGAGAAAGAAGTTTTCTCTCTCTTTAATAGTAGTGGCGAATGGGAAGCGAAAATCTTAAATATCACAAAAAGCATAGTTGAATTTAATGTTACGAAACAATTAAGACAGAAAGAAAACACCAAAGATATCTGGCTGGCTTTTTCTCCAATCAAATCAAATTACTTTAATTTTATGATTCAAAAAGCTACAGAGCTAGGTGTAACTAAGTTTTTACCAATTATCTTTGAAAGAACGATTGTTAGAAAGATTAATAAAGAGAGATTGGAAAAAGTAATCATAGAAGCAGCCGAACAGTCAAATAGAATAACTGTTCCATCAATTGAAGAGCCTCAAAAATTAAAAAGCTTTCTAAATAATGATATGGATTTAATTTTTACTGATCTCAACACTACTAATACAAAAATTGACATTAAAAAGTTAACCACCAAGCCTACTTGCGTAATCATAGGACCAGAGGGAGATTTTTCTGAGGAGGAGAGGGAAGAGATTCTTAAATTTAGTGGTGTTCAGCCTATTAAAATCAATGAAAACATATTGAGATCTGAAACGGCTGTAATTTCTGCTCTATCGATCATAAATTACGCCATTAATTGATATTTTGTCGCTAAAAGTAAAAGTGTATTTTTTTAAAAGACGCTCTATATAGGGTAAAAAAATGAAAAAAATTTTATATATATTTCTAACATTCTTTATCACTTCAAGCGCGTTAGCTAATCAACCTGTTGATTGGCAACTAGGATTTCAAAAGGCTGCTTCCGAGACTATGAGAGATATCGTTAATTTTCATGATAAATTGTTGTTACCAATTATAATAGCAATCAGTGTTTTTGTTCTATTTTTAATGGTCTATGCTTGTATTAGATTTAGAGCTTCAGCAAATCCAGTTCCATCAAAAAGAACTCATAATGTTGCAGTTGAAGTTTTATGGACTTTAATTCCATGTTTAATTCTAATCGTGATGGCAGTTCCATCATTCAAAATTTTATACAAACAAGATGCAATTCCAAAAGCAGACATAACTGTTAAAGCTATTGGATATCAATGGTACTGGGGATATGAGTATCCAGACGAAAATATTTTCTTCGACTCTTACATGATCGAAACTAAGGACTTAAAAGAAAACGAGCCAAGACTGTTAGCTGTAGATAATGAACTGGTTGTACCAGTAAATAAAGTTGTTAAGGTAATGATCACTGCTAATGATGTTCTACATGCTTGGGCACTCCCTTCATTTGGAGTAAAACGAGACGCTGTGCCTGGAAGAATAAATGAAACTTGGTTTAAAGCAGAAAAAGTTGGAACTTATTATGGTCAATGTTCTGAACTGTGTGGAATTAAACACGCGTTTATGCCAATTGAAGTTAGAGTTGTTACTGAAGAAGAATATCAAGAATGGTTGTTAGACGCTAAAGTCAAATTTGCAAAAGAAATTAACGAAGAAGATCAATTTAAAAAACTAGCGAGTAAATAATATGTATACACAAACAGCATCACACGACGATCATCATACACCAACTGGTTGGAAACGTTGGGCTTATTCAACCAACCACAAAGATATTGGAACCATGTATCTAATATTTGCAATTATTGCAGGTGTGATTGGTACTGCATTCTCAGTTTTAATGAGAATGGAATTGATGCATCCAGGTGATGGAATTTTAGGTGGAAACTATCATTTATATAACGTGTTAGTTACTGGTCATGGTTTGATAATGATTTTCTTTATGGTTATGCCAGCAATGATAGGTGGATTTGGTAACTGGTTTGTTCCAATAATGATTGGTGCACCTGATATGGCTTTTCCTAGAATGAATAATATTTCATTTTGGTTGCTGCCTACGTCTTTCATATTATTAATAATGTCAATTTTCATGGATGGCCCTCCAGGTCAAACAGGAGTAGGAGGAGGATGGACAATATATCCTCCGTTATCATCTACAGCAGGTCAACCAGGTCCAGCAATGGATTTTGCAATTTTAAGTCTACACTTAGCTGGAGCCTCTTCAATTTTAGGTGCAGTAAATTTTATTACTACAATTTTAAATATGAGAACACCTGGCATGACACTTCATAAAATGCCATTATTTGCTTGGTCAATACTAGTAACTGCTTTCTTATTATTGTTATCATTACCAGTATTAGCAGGAGCAATTACCATGCTTCTTACAGATAGGAACTTTGGAACAGCATTCTTTGATGCACAAACTGGTGGAGACCCAGTTCTATTCCAACATTTATTTTGGTTCTTTGGTCACCCGGAAGTTTATATTTTAATTTTACCAGGTTTTGGAATGATCAGTCATATTGTTTCAACATTTTCTAGAAAACCAGTTTTTGGATACTTAGGAATGGCTTATGCAATGGTTGCAATTGGAATAGTTGGTTTCGTTGTTTGGGCTCACCATATGTATACAGTTGGTTTGAGTACAGATACAAAAGCATACTTTTTAGCTGCAACGATGATCATTGCAGTTCCAACTGGTATAAAAATATTCTCATGGATAGCAACTATGTGGGGTGGTTCGATTTCATTTAAAACGCCAATGGTTTGGGCTTTAGGATTTATATTTTTATTTACAGTTGGTGGAGTTACCGGCGTAGTTCTAGCAAATGCTGGAGTTGATACTGCAATGCATGATACCTACTACGTTGTTGCTCACTTTCATTATGTACTATCTTTAGGAGCTGTATTTGCAATATTCGCAGGATTTTACTACTGGTTTGGAAAAATGTCTGGTTACGAGTACTCAGAGTGGATGGGTCAATTACACTTTTGGTTAACGTTTATTGGTGTAAACTTAGTTTTCTTCCCGCAACACTTTTTAGGTCTTGCAGGAATGCCAAGAAGATATGCTGACTATCCAGATGCTTTTGCAGGATGGAATTACATTTCTTCAATTGGCTCTTATATTTCTGTAATTGGATTGGTAGTATTTTTTATAAATCTTGCTTATGCGTTTTATAAGAAAAAGGCTGCAGCACAAAACCCATGGGGAGAAGGTGCTACAACTTTAGAATGGACTGTACCATCTCCACCTAATTTTCATACTTTTGAAGAATTACCAAAGTTTGAAGATGATGAGGGTGTTGAAAAATCTACAAGCTAAATATAGCAAACAAGATTTTTTAACTTTAAATTAATGATTAAGTCTAAATTAAAAAATAGGAACCTATCTCAAGAAGACGCCTTTAATTTATCTGAATTATTTAAATTAATGAAACCAAGAGTTATGTCTTTGGTTATATTTACATGTGCAGTTGGTTTGTTAATGGCTCCAAATATAATTCCAACAAAAGACGCAATAATTGGAATAATTTTAGTTTCAATTGGAGCAGGAGCAGCTGGGGCTTTAAATATGTGGTACGAGTCTGATTTAGATGCTCTTATGACAAGAACTTGTTTGAGACCAATTCCGACAGGCAAGGTAAATAGAAATCAAGCACTAGTATTTGGAATTTCTCTTTCGATTTTTTCTGTAATAGCGCTTGATTATTATTCAAACAGAATATCGGCTAGTTTATTACTTTTTACTATTTTGTTTTATGTGTTTGTTTATACAATTTGGTTAAAAAGAAAGACTCCACAAAATATAGTGATAGGAGGAGCTGCAGGAGCATTACCTCCAGTGATTGGTTGGACTATAGCTACCAATTCTTTAACTTTTGAGCCAATTACATTCTTTTTGATTATATTCTTTTGGACGCCTTCGCATTTTTGGGCTTTAAGTTTGTATAAATCAGATGATTACAAAAAAGCAAAGATTCCAATGCTTCCTCTAACAAATGGTGTTGAGAGTACAAAATTAAATATATTTATCTATTCTTTAACAATGTTGCCAGTAATTGTTTTACCATATGCTATTGGTTTTGTGAGTATAACTTTTTTAATCCCATCATTAATTTTGACAATTTATTATAATTATTTATGTTTCGAACTTTATAAATTTAAAAAGAACAAATTTGATGCAAAAAAAGCAAAATCTATTTTTGGATATTCAATTTTGTATCTATTTTTGATTTTTGTTCTTTTTTTAATTGATAAAATTTTATGATAACGCCTGACAAGAAAACAAAGAAAAAAAATATTATAACTGCAATAGCAATTTTAGCGTTTATGGTATTTTTATTTGTTTTTACTTTATACAACGTTGGAGTATTTGATAGACAGATATGATTAAAAGCAAAACATTAACTCCTTTACTTTTGGCTGGAATTTTTGTCCTTATGTTAGGATTGTCTTTTGCGGCAGTGCCTTTGTATGATCTGTTTTGTAGAGTTACAGGCTTCGGTGGAACAACCCAGGTATCTAAAGAGGCCCCAAAAATAGTTTTAGATAAGGTTGTAAGCGTGAGGTTTGATACAAATGTGAATAATCTTGAATGGAATTTTAAGGCAAAATCGAACGTGATTGATGTAAAGGTTGGCCAGGTCAACAGAATAGAATTTGAAGTTGAGAATATTGGAGATGAAACTACTTATGGTGTTGCTAGTTTTAATGTGTCGCCAGCAAGTTTTGGTAAATATTATAGTAAATTAGGATGTTTTTGCTTTGAAAAACAAGAGTTGAAGGCCGGTGAGAAGGCTACTTATGTGATGACTTTTTATTTAGACCCTGAACTTGTAAATGATCCAACAACAAAAAATCTACAAGATGTAACCATGTCGTACACTTTTTTCTCGACAGATTACTATAAACAATCATAATCACGAAAAATGTCAGCAGAAAAAAAACACGATTACCACTTAGTTGATCCAAGCCCTTGGCCAATCTATACATCGTTTGCATGCTTAGTATTAGCAATAGGTGCAATTTTTTATATGCACAATGGTATTTCCTGGGGAATGTATCTTGGTTTAGCGTTATTAATTTATGGCGCGTATATGTGGTTTAGAGATGTAGTCATTGAAGCTGAGCATCAAGGTCATCATACTCCAGTTGTCCAAATTCATCATAGATATGGAATGACTCTATTTATTGCTTCAGAGGTCATGTTCTTTGTTGCATGGTTCTGGGCTTACTTTGATATAAGTTTGTTTCCAAATGAATTTGTTGGAAATGTATGGCCACCAAAAGATATTGAAACATTTGATCCTTGGGACATTCCTTTAATAAATACTCTGGTTTTATTATTATCAGGAACAACTGTTACTTGGGCTCATCACGCTTTATTAGAAGATGATAGAAAAGGATTTATACTAGGTTTAACACTAACTGTTATTCTTGGTTTCTTTTTTACATTATTGCAAGCATACGAATATCATCACGCTACTTTTACGTACTCAGGACATATTTATGGAGCTGTATTTTATATGGCAACAGGTTTTCATGGTTTTCACGTCATAATTGGAACGATATTTTTAGCAGTATGCTTGTGGAGAGGAAGACTAGGTCATTTTACTAAAGATCATCATTTTGGATTTGAAGCAGCTGCTTGGTATTGGCATTTCGTTGACGTAGTGTGGCTATTCTTATTTGCTGCAATTTATATTTGGGGAAGTTAATATTTATCCTTGAAGAATAAATTACTATTTTCAGTTTTTGTTTATTTTATTATTTTAACTCTTCTCTCCCTAGGGTTTTGGCAAATTTATAGATTAAGTTGGAAATTAGAGCTAATTGAGCAAATAGAAAATTCTTTAAAAAACGACCCAGTGGAATTATCCAATGTTGAAAAAAAAAACTATCTTAGAATAAAAACAAGTGGAGATATTGATTTTGATAAACAAATTTACTTATATAATTTAAATGATGCAGGGAAACCTGGATTTGAGGTAGTTAATCCAATAAAAATTGGTGACGTCAATTACTTAATGAATAGGGGATGGATACCTTTTGAAAAAAAAGACCTACCTGAAATAAATTTAGTTGATCAAAATAAAATAGTCGGCACTCTTATGCTACAAACTAAACCAAGTACATTTAAACCAGAAAACGATATTGAGAAAAATTATTGGTTTACTTTGAATAGAGAAGATATTTCAAAATTTACTGGAAGAAATTTTTCAGAGTATGTCATTTATTTAAACGGGGATTACAAAATTCCAAAACCAAGAGTGATTACTGCTAAAATTTCAAATAATCACAAGAAGTATGCAATTACTTGGTTTTCTATGGCGATTTCAATTCTTTTAATATATTTATATTTCAGGAAAAAAAATTATTAAATGAGATATGTAAGTACAAGAGACACATCAAAAACCTTTGAATTTAAAGAGGTTTTTATCAAAGGCCTTGCTGATGATGGAGGCTTATTTATTCCAGAAGAATTAACGAAATTTACTGAAAATGAAGTTAAAGATTTTAAAAAACTAAGCTACTCAGAGTTAGCCAAAAAGATCGTTCATCCATTTATTGGTAATTTCATGTCACAAGCAGAATTAAGTAAAATTATTGATAAGTCTTACTCTAAATTTAGACGGGATAATGTCGTAGATTTTATAAAACTTGGAGACAGAACTGTGTTAGAGCTGTTTCATGGTCCAACTTTAGCTTTTAAGGATGTTGCTATGCAACTTTTAGGTAACTTTTACGAGTATTACCTAAATAATGAAAATCAAAAGATTAATATTGTTGTTGCCACATCAGGAGATACTGGTGCTGCAGCAATTGATGCAATTAAAGGTAAAAAAAATGTTAATATTTTTGTGCTTCATCCAGATAATCGTGTTTCACCAGTTCAAAGAAAATTAATGACAACAGGTAAAGATGAAAACGTATTTAACATAGCCATAAAGGGAAATTTTGATGATTGTCAAAACCTAGTTAAATCCATGTTTGCAGACAAGAAATTTTCAAATGATATTAAAATGTCAGGTGTAAACTCTATTAACTGGGCGAGGATTATTGCTCAAAGTGTTTATTACTTTTATAGTTATTTATCAGTTGAAGACGTAAATGAACCAACAAATTTTTCAGTGCCGACAGGAAATTTTGGAGATGTATATGCAGGATATTTAGCCAAAAAAATGGGCTTGCCGATAGATAAATTGATTGTTGCAACTAATCAAAATGATATTTTACATAGAGCAATTTCAAAAGGTAGTTATGAAACAGAAAAAGTTTTAGAAACTATCTCCCCAAGTATGGACATACAAATAGCCAGTAATTTTGAAAGACTTATATTTGATCTTAATAATGGAGACGATCAACAGACTTCTCTAGATATGAAAAATATTAAAGAGAAGGGACAGTATTTAATAAATGACGATAAATTAAATAAAATTAGCGAAAACTTTTTATCAGCTAGAATGAGTGAGGATGAGACCTTAGAGGTAATTAAAAATGTATATGAAAAATTTGCAGTAGTTTTAGATCCACACACAGCTATTGGGTATGGAGCATTTGATAAACATAACTTAAAAGGAAACAATATCGTACTTGCAACAGCACATCCCTGCAAGTTTCCAGGCGCCATTCAAAGTGCAATTAATGTGAAAGCAGAATTGCCCAATGAATTGACTTTTGTTTTAGATCAAAAAGAAAATTATGATATTGTTGAAAATGATATTGAAAAAGTAAAACAACATATTAAAGATAGAACATAATGAAAATAAACGAAAATGATTTACTGCCTAATTCAGAAGTATTTGTTTTAGAAAATGGTGAGCCAACTAAAAAAAAAATTGAAGATTTTTTCAAAAATAAAAAAGTAGTCTTATTTGGATTACCAGGTGCTTATACATCAGTGTGTTCTGCTAAACATTTACCTGGTTATGTTAAGTTGCATGATAAGTATAAAGAAAAAGGTATTGATCATATTATTTGCATATCTGTAAATGATCCTTTTGTTATGAATGCCTGGGGAAAAGAAAACAACGTAGGCGATAAAATTATTATGATGGGAGACCCTTTTTTAAACTTTACTCAAGATATAGGTGCGGATGTTGATAAAAGTGGGAGAGGCTTAGGTATTAGATCAAACAGATACACGATGTATGTTCAAGATATGAAGGTTCTTAAGTTACAAGAAGAAAAAGATACCGGATCTTGTGAAATTTCAGCAGCAGAAAATTTTTTAAATTTAGTCTAAATTCGCTGCTTTTTTAGCTAATAAGTCCACTTCTTCATTCATAGGATTTCCATCATGAGCCTTTACCCAATTCCATTGAACATTAAGTGATTTATTCAAATTATATAATTCAATCCACAAATCTTTATTTTTAACATCTTCTTTTTTCGATGTTTTCCAATTATTAGCTAACCAAGTGTTAATCCATTCGGTTATTCCATTTTTTACATATTGAGAGTCAGTATATATTTTTATTTCAACACCAGGTTTCATATCCTTTAGTGCATTAATCGGAGCAAGTAGCTCCATTCTATTATTTGTAGTGTTTTTTTCACTACCGCTAATTTTTCTTATTTCTTTTTCATCATTTATAATGGCAGCCCAACCACCATTACCTGGATTTGTTAAACAAGAACCGTCTGTGTAAATTGTAATCATTAATTTAAATAGTCTTTAAATGAAATTAAATTGTTGTGAGAAAGCAATTTTTGATAATATTCATTAGGATCTTTAATTTTAATCAATGCTGTTTTTGGTGTATTTGAATAGTCATACAATCTTGTTAACAAATATCTTAATGCTGCACCTCTACATAAAATATTTATAGATTTCTTTTCCTTTGTTGAAATTTTTTTAACGCTTTCATACCCTTTGATTAAATTTTTAATTTTTTTATGATTCATTTGGAATTTTCTTTTTTTATAGTCGAAACAAAGAGCATTGATGCATATGGCAATTTCATACATAAAATAATCATTAGCAGCAAAGTAGAAATCAATAATTCCTGAAAGTTTATTTTTTTTGAAAAATATATTATCTATAAATAAGTCACCATGGATAATACCTTTTGGTAATTGTTTAGGCCAATTTTTATTAATATCTTTTAGGTTATTTTTTAAGAATACTTTTAAATTTGAAAATTTTTTTGACTTAAATTTAATACTTTCCAACAAGGTTTTTAAATTCCTAATACCCATCGAATTTTTTCTATTAAGCTTCATTTTATTTGTGACCACATGCATTCGAGCAATTGTTTTACCAATTGCATAACAATCATTTATATTTAAAATTTTTTTATCTTTACCCTCTAAGAATGATACAATACATGCGGTTTTATTTTTTAATTTAATAAGATATTTATTTTCTTTGGTTTTTAGTGGCTTGGGACAGTTTATTTTTGAATTATTCAAATTATCCATTAATTTCATAAAAAAAGGTATTTCTTTTTGCAAAACTCTTTTTTCAAAAATAGTTAAAATGTATTTTTTATTTTTTGATTTAAGAAGATAGTTTGTGTTTTCTATTCCTTGTTTAATACCTTTAAAACTTATTACTTTATCAATATCAAAATTTTTATTAATAATATTAATTTCTTTTTGATTTATTTTTGTATAGACAGCCATTTTTAATTTAATTTTTTGGGAACTTTAAATACTACATCTTCTTTAATTATTTCAACTTCATTGATACTTATAGAAAATTTATTTTTTAAATCATTAAGAAAATTTTCAACTAATATTTCTGGTGCAGATGCTCCTGAAGATATACCTATAGTATTGCAATTTTCTATTTGATCATACGGTATTGAGCTTTCTGAGTGAATAAGTTGTGAATTTTTACATCCTGATTTCTTTGCCACCTCAACAAGCCTAACAGAATTTGAAGAGTTTCTACTTCCAATAACAAAAAACATATCACAACTCTTTGCAATATTTTTTACTGCCATTTGACGGTTAGTAGTTGCATAACAAATATCTTCTCTCATCGGATCTTTTATATTAGGAAAATTGGTTTTTAAAATTTTGATTATTTCTTTTGTGTCGTCAACTGACAAAGTAGTCTGAGTAATATATGCTAATTTTTTGTTTTCTTTATTTTGATAGTTTACAGCCTCTTCCTCATTTTGGATTAGATCTATAGAACCTTCTTTTAATTGACCCATAGTCCCAACTACTTCAGGATGATTTTCATGACCAATTAAAATGATATGGTAACCTGCTTTATTAAGGTTTTCTGCTTCTCTATGAACTTTAGAGACAAGCGGACATGTAGCATCCACATAAGTCATTTTATAACTTTTTGCATCTTCAGGTATTTTTTTCGGAACGCCATGCGCTGAAAAAATTACTGGTCTTGATTTATCCTTTATCTCCTCCAGCTCTTCAACAAATATTGCCCCTTTATTTTTTAAATCATCTACAACATACTTGTTATGCACTATTTCATGACGCACATAAACTGGAGCTCCAAATTTTTGTATAGATTTTTCTACTATTTCAATTGCTCTTTCTACCCCAGCACAAAACCCACGAGGCGCAGATAATAATATTTTTAATTCTTTATTTTTCATTTTTTTCTAAAAAATATTCCAGCAATATATGTGGAAAGGTTAAAGACGCCAAACCTATAAATATTATTTTTAAAATTGCACTATCTAAATTAAATGAATTATTCAGTAGGTATAGTGTAATAAAAGAAAAAATAGCAGTTAAAATTGTTAAAGGTAAAGCTTTATTAACAAATAATTTAAATCCATTAACTATACTATTTGGATCAAGTTCAATAGCAAGGGAAATTGAATGTCTTATTGAATGTAAAAAACAGAAATAAACAGTAAAAGCTATTAGTGGAGATAAATAATAATTTAATATCAAAATTGAAAAATAATCTAAAAAAACAACAAATTTCTTGATTTCAAAATTCTTTAAGAAAAGAAAAATACTAGATAGTGCGCTGCAGAATATTCCTATTTGAATTACATTATTTGTCTCAATAAAATCTAAACTTGAATAAAATGTCTCATTATTGATTAATAATAATTTGAAAATCGCTATTGTTTCCTGAAAATGAAAATACAAAGGAGCAAGTATAATTAAAAATCCTTTGAAAAAATAAAGCATTTGAGTGAAATAAGATTTTTCATTAATCAAAAATTGTGTATCTTCTTTGCCAAAGTGGTAGGAAGCGATTATTAAAAAAATAATTAAAGTTATTGATGGTAACAATATCCAAGTTACGATAACTAATGCCGAAATTAAAATATATATAATGTAGAATATATAACTTGATTTTATATTAAACAATTTAAG
>CABZPD010000020.1 GCA_902527415.1 uncultured Pelagibacteraceae bacterium
ATGTAAAGACTACAGTAAAAAAATATCTTGCCCATGTTATCTGTAAAACATCCATAGATGAGCTTAAATATTTGGCAAAAGCATCCATTACAGGAACAATCATCCAAGCAGATGCATTTAAAATTATAGCCTTCATAAAAGAAGGATATCTCTTAATAGAAGTATTTTAAAGCAAAGAATACAACAAGCGGGACTGTTATAAACGACATTAATGTAGAGACAACAATGGTGCTCGCGATGTTATCAACTATTTCCTTAGGTGAATACATTGAACCAATAAGATAATTTAATATTGCACTAGGCATTGCTGATTGAATTAATATAACACCCGCACCAAACCCTGATAAATCAAAATATACTATTATGATAAAACCAATTATTGGACCAATTATTACTCTTCCAATTGAAGAAATTATTGAGTTAGTTAGAGAAAATACTTTTAACTTTGTCAATGCTATACCTAAAGACATAAGTATTAAAACAATAGCAGTATAAGTTAATAGCTCAGTAAGATTAATTATAGCCTTTGGCATTTCTAGATCAAAATACAAAAAACTAACAGAAAATATTATTGCATAAAAAGGTGGATTTTTAATCAAAATTTTAAAATCAAATTTTCTATCAGCAAGAAAAACACCAAGAGTAAAGTGTAGTAAAATGATTAATGAAGATATAGATGCAGCAATACCAAGACCTTGAGAACCATACGCAAAAAGACATATCGGTATGCCCATATTCCCATTATTTGGCAGGATAAAAACTGGTACCTCTCTTATAATGTCTTTAGTTTTTAATAAGTATAAAATTATTATTCCAGTTAAAGTAAAACCAATAATTGCTATTAAGTAATAAATAAAATAACTAGCATAAATATCAAAAGATATACCTGTTGAGGTTATAGCGTAAATAACCATAGATGGTGTACCTACATTTGAAGCAAAACTGGTAATAAAAGAGTTATCAAAGTTTGGATTTTTTTTACCTAAGTAGTATCCAATACCAACTATAAAAAAAACTGGAAATAAAACTTCAAAAAGTTTTAAATAAATTTCCATTAACCAAGCAATCTAATTAATGTTGGTGTTTTTAATATATTTTTATTTTTCTTAAATATCGATAAGCAATTATGGCAATTAATTTCAGATGTTTTATGTGTAATTATAACAATTGTTGCTTTATTATTTTTCTTATCAGGTGTCTGAATCAATCTTTTTACAGATATTTTATATTTAGCTAGGCGATTAGTTATTTGAGATAATACACCAGGTTTATCTTTTACTTCAAACCTTAAATATAATGAATTAACGTAATTGTTTACATTGTATGGTTTTAAAGATTTAAGCTTTGAAACAGTAACACCAAAAGGTTTCTTTATGTTACCACGTAAAATAGATAACAAATCAGAAAGTAATGATGATGATGTAGGACCAGGTCCTGCTCCTTCCCCTTGTAATACACTTTCACCAACTGGTTTACCTTGCAGGATAACTGCATTCATTACACCATTTACATTACCAATATAAGATTTTTTACTAACCAAACATGGATGAACGGTTTCAAAAAGATGATTATTCTTTAACTCAGAAATTCCCAGTAACTTTATTCTTAAATCTAATTGATTTGCAATTTTAATATCTTTTAATTCAATTTTTTCTATTCCTTGCATTAAACATTTATGTTTTGAAATTTTACTGTTAAAGGCTAAAGCAGATAAAATTCTTACTTTGGCAAATGCGTCAAAACCGTTTAAGTCTAATTTAGGATTACCAGGTTCAGCATAACCAAGCATCTGTGCTTTTTTTAAAACATCTGCAAAATTCTCATTTGAATTTTCCATTTCAGATAAAATGTAATTTGAAGTACCGTTAAGAATTCCATAAACTTTTGATATTTTGTTTGTTGCTAATCCTTCTTTAATAGATCTTAATATTGGGATACCTCCAGCAACTGATGCTTCAAATTCTAGATTAACTTTATTTTTTTCTGCTAATTTTGCTAAATCATTCCCATGTTTTGAAATTAAGGCTTTATTAGGTGTAATAACATGTATTTTATTTTTTAAAGCAGTTTCTACAACTTTTTTTGAAATGCCATCTGATAGACCTATAGCTTCAAATAGTATATCGATTTTATTTTTCTTAAAAATCTCTAAAGGATTTTTATAAAATATTTTTTTATTAACTTTAAATTTTCTTTTTTTATTAATATTTCTAGCAGATACAGCAACTACTCTTATTTTCTTTCCTGTTTTAATTTCAATATCTTTCTTTTTGGTATTTATTTCATTTAATAAATAATTACCTACCTGGCCGAGCCCTATTACAGCAATATTTATTAATTTACTCATTTACTTATATCCGGATATTTACTCTTTTTTGTATAGTCATCTATATAAATCTCATATTCATCTAATGTCATTGATGTTATATCGTCTGCCTTTTTTAATATTTCATTTAATTTTTTTTGATTAGTTTTACTTTCAATAGAATTTTCTGTCCAATACTGAGAATCTTTATTTAGAGAACAATTAGATATAATTAACGAAAAAAAAATTATTAAAAAACTTCTCATTTTAATCCAGTCTTTTCGGGGAAATTAAATTTATTATTTAAATTTTGCACGGCTTGACCTGCCCCACCCTTTATTAAATTATCAATAGCTGAAAGAATTATTATTTTATTTCTATATTTAGATTTACATACTGAAATATAACAATTGTTAGTATTTATGACGTCATTAGTGCTTAACAATGTGCCAGACTTTAATATTTTTATAAAACTTTCATTTTTATAAAAACTAATTAATGTTTTTAATACTTTTGTTTGTGAAATATTATTTTCTAAATCAACATATATAGTGCTCAGAATGCCTCTAAACATTGGTGATAAATGAGGAGTGAAACTAAACTGAAATTTTTTCTTAGTAAATTTTCTTAACGTTTGATTTATTTCAGAATTGTGACGATGAAAACCAACTCCATATGCACTTAAAGACTCATATAGATTTTTATCTTTATATTTTTTGTGAACTCCTCTACCAGCACCTGAATATCCAGATTTTGAATCAATTATAATGTTATTAAACTTAATTAAATTTTTCTTAAATAAAGGGAATAGAGGAAGCAATATTGATGTTGGATAACATCCTGGACATGAAATAATATTATATTTTTTTATCTCTTTTCTATTAATTTCAGGAAGTAAATAAATACTTTTTTTTATTAAATTAGTTGCTCGATGTTTTTGTTTATACCACTTTAAATAATCAGAAGCTTTTTCTAATCTAAAATCTGCAGCAAGATCTATTAAAGTATGATTTTTGCTTAAATGTTTGGATATATCCTGTGCTTCCCCATTTGGAAGTGCTGTAAAAATAACATGAACGTCTTTTAATAATTTTTTATTAAATTTTAAAATTTTTGGTAATTTATATTTAGATAAAGATTTATCGTAAAATTTGACGTGTTTACCCACAGAAGAGTTTCCACAAAGGTATTTAATATTAATATATTTGTGTTTAACTAATAATTTAATTAATTGAACACCAATATATCCAGTTGATCCAGCAACTAATGCGTTAAGCTTAGGCATTTTTTATTATAACAGTTAAAAATTAAAAAAAAATTATCTTTTAGAGAATTGGAAGCTTCTTCTAGCTTTTCTTCTACCAGGTTTTTTTCTTTCAACTGCTCTTGAGTCTCTGGTAGTAAGTTTCTCTGTTTTTAAGGTGGCTTTTAGATTTTCATCAAATAATACTAAAGCTTTTGAAATACCATGAACCATAGCCCCTGCTTGGCCAGTAGGTCCTCCTCCTTTTACACTGCATCTTACATCGTAATCAGTAGCTTGATTAATAATTTCAAAAGGTCTTGTAATTTGCATTTTATGAGTTTCGTCAGCAAAATAATCGCTAAATAATTTACCATTTACGTAAATTTTACCAGAACCTTTTTTTAACCAAACTTTTGCAATTGATGTTTTTCTTCTTCCTGTAGCATATTTGCTATCTTTAAAATCTAATTTTAATTTTGGAGATTTTGGTGCTGATTGAGTGTTTTCCATCTTAGTTTCTAGCTATATTTTTACTATTTAATTTATCTAACTCTATTACAGTCGGATTTTGTGCAGAATGAGGATGCTCATTACCTGCGTATATTTTTAATTTTGTTAATTGTTTTCTACCCAGTACTCCTCCTGGTAACATTCTTTTAACAGCCATTTTTAAAGTTTCTCCAGGTTTTTTTTCATGAAGTTTTTCTGGCGTTGTAACTTTAATTCCACCTGGGTGGCCAGTATGTCTGTAATATTTTTTATCTTGAAATTTTTTTCCAGTAAATTTTGCTTGTTCAATATTTTTAACTACAACAAAGTCACCATCATCCATATGAGGTGTATATGTAGTTTTATTTTTTCCTCTTATGATGTTTGAAACTACAGTTGCTAATCTTCCAACTACTGCATTCTTTGCGTCTATTTCATACCAAGATGAAGCTAATTGGTCTTTTTTAGTGAATTTTGTCATTGTGCGAGGATTAATACTATTAATAATTACAAAGTCAATTTTATATTTACCTTGAATTATGTAGCTTATATGCTAGAAATAACTTGCCGATTTGATCCTATTGCGGGCCTATAACTGCTAAAATGGAATTTTTCATAACATTGCAAATTGGTAGGTATTTGAACTGTATTGTGCACCTTACATAAAGTTAAAGCACTAAAAAAGGAGTAAAAATGAGTACAAAAAGAAATAATCCAGAAACTATAGCTATACACGGTGGTGACTATAGAAGCGATCCAGCAACAAATTCTGTAGCTGTACCAATATATAGAACGACATCATATCAATTTAATAGCACAGAGCACGCAGCAAATCTCTTTGCTCTAAAAGAGTTTGGAAATATTTACACTCGAATCATGAATCCTACTAATGATGTTCTAGAAAAGAGATTGTCAGCTCTTGAAGGAGGTCTAGCAAGTCTTACAGTTTCTTCAGGACAAACGGCATCTACTTTTGCAATCTTAAATGTTGCACAAGCTGGTGATAACATAGTTAGTTCAACGGATTTATATGGTGGAACTGTATCCTTGTTTACACACACTTTGAGTAAACTTGGAATTGAAGTTAGGTATGCTGATCCTTCAGATCCTAAAAACTTTGAGAAAGCTGTTGATGACAAAACAAGAGCTTTTTATGGCGAAACATTACCAAATCCATATTTAAGGGTTTTTCCAATCAAGGAAGTTTCTGATATTGGTAGAAAACATAATATACCATTAATAATGGATAACACAGCTGCACCAGTTATTTGTAAACCAATTGAACATGGTGCTGCAGTAGTTGTTTATTCACTTACAAAGTATATAGCTGGACATGGAACAGTTGTTGGTGGCGCTCTAGTTGATGGTGGTAATTTTGACTGGACTGCAGATGCTAAAAGACAACCATTATTTAACGAACCTGATGCTAGTTATGGTGGTGTTGTTTGGGGTAAAGCAGTACCAGAATTAACAGGAGCAAATGTATCTTTTGCAGTTAGAGCAAGAGTTACATTGCTTAGAGATCTTGGTTCTGCCCTATCACCTGATAATGCATTTGGCGTAATTCAAGGTTTAGAGACTGTTGCTTTAAGAATGAAACAACATTGTGAAAACGCGGCTAAAGTAGTTGATTACTTAAAAAAACATAAAGCAATTAATAGAGTAATTTACGCTACCGAACATGAGAAAGAAATATCAAGTCGTGCAACAAAATATCTAAAAAATGGAAATGGTGCATTAGTTGGTATTGAATTAGCTGGAGGAATAGATGCTGGAAAAAGGTTTATTGAATCTTTAAAAATGTTTTACCATGTTGCTAATATTGGTGATGCAAGAAGTCTAGCTATTCACCCTGCTACAACTACACACAGTCAGTTAACAGAAGATGAACTAACTGCAGCTGGAGTAACACCAGGGTATGTGAGACTTTGCATAGGTCTAGAACACATAGATGATATTATTGATGATTTAGATCAAGCTTTAGATAAATCCTCTAAAGGTAATCTAAAAGCTGTAAGTTAATTTGAGGTTTTAATGTCTACAAATAGAAACTAATAAACATCCTCTTTATATTTTGTAATATAAAGAAAATACAAAGTTGAAAGTATTATTAAAATAGAATTTATCTGGTGTAGAGATGCATAAAGCATTTTTACACCAGATAAAATTGTAAGAATTCCCAAAACAATTTGAAATAATAAACTAATTCCAATAACAAAAATTGGAACTTTTAAATTAAGATTTCTACTTTTTAAAACAAAAAAAAATATGTAAAAATATAATGCAACTATTAAATAAGCTAAATTTCTATGAATAAATTGAATAAGTGATTGATCATCAAATACAGCCATATTAAAGAGATCAGAAATAATACTATCATCAGGAAAATATGAGGAACCCATTAAAGGCCATGTATTATAAATTTTTCCCGCATCCATACCAGAAACAAATGCTCCAATTATTAATTGCAAAAATAATAATAAAAGAAAAAATTTAATTGAATTTAATTTAATATTAATATGATTAATTTTTATATTTGTTAGTTTTAAAAATTTCCAAAAAACTATAGATAAAATTACAAAAGCTATAAATAAATGTAGTGATAATCTATAATGACTAACATCAATTCTATCAACTAAACCACTTGAAACCATGTACCAGCCAATAAATCCTTGAAAACACACTAATAAAAAAATAATTGAATATTCTTTTAAAATCAAAAAACCATTTTTAATTGTAAAATAGATCATTGGAAAAAGAACAGTTAAACCAATTAATCTCCCTAATTGGCGATGCGCCCATTCCCACCAAAAAATAATTTTAAATTCATTCAAAGTCATATTAAAATTTTGCTCTTTGTATTCTGGAATTGCTTTATAAAGATTAAAATATTCTATCCATTTGTCATTTGTTAAAGGAGGCAATGTACCAACAAAAAGTTCCCAAGTAGTGATAGATAGTCCAGAGTCTGTTAATCTAGTAAGACCCCCTACTAAAATAATAAGCACGATCATCACTAATAAAGTGATCATCCATATTTTTAATTGAGAATTTAAAGAATAATTCTGACTGTACATGATTAAATAAATATAATAATTATTAATTAAACCAATAAATTAAATGTCGCCTAAAAACAAAAAAAAATTAGAAATAATAAGATCTAAATTGGATAAGTTAGATAATAAGTTATTATCTTTAATTAAATATAGAACAAATCTTGTTAAAGAAGTTTTAAAGCTTAAAGAATTTAAAAAAGAAATAGTAGATAAAAAGCGTATAAATTTTATACTTAAAAAAATTCACTCAAAATCTAAGAAACTAAAGATTGATCCTAAAATTACTAATCGAATATGGAAAAATATGATATTGTCTTATATCGATTACGAAAAGAGAAACTTTAAAAAAAAATAATTACTTACTATGTGGTGGAAGCTTTTTTTCCACAAACATTTCGTGTTTTCTAGTATCTGGATTATATTTCTTTGCTGAAAGTTTTACTTTAGCCTTCTCACCTCCAGCAGGTTTTTTTACATAATAGAAGTAAGGACTATCAGGTTTAGCCTCTGGAACCATTCTTACTTTAACGTGTGTTTTTTTTGCCATTTTTTAATTCTTTTAATTTATTTGAAATTTTTAATAACTTATTTCTTAAATTTTCAGTTCTTATAGATTTATCTGCAATTTCGTCAAGCTTTAAAGAGTCTTCATTATTTAATATTTTTTTTACACCATTTATAGTCATACCTTTATCTTTAAGTAAAAATTTAACTTTTTTAAGAAGATTTATTGTCTTCTCATCATAATATCTTCTATTTGAATTTAAAATCTTTGGTTTAATTTGTTTAAATTGAGTTTCCCAAAACCTTATGACATGTGTTGGTAAATTTCCTTTATTATTTGATTTAAGATTTAATATTTTAGCCACTTCTCCAATAGTTTTATAAGCACTATCTATTTTATCCATTATCCTTCAAATTAACAAATTCTTTAAATTCTTTTGATGGTTTAAAAAGAACAACATCCCTGCTTGAAATTACTTTTGTTTCTTTTGTCTTAGGATTTCTTCCAATCCTAGATCTTTTTTGTCTTATAGAGAAAGTACCAAATTTAGATAATTTTAATTTTTTTTCCTCTTTAATATTAGATACGATTGTTGAAAAAAAATCCTCAATTAAATTTTCTGATATTTGTTTTGAAAAACCAAGCTGCATGTAAACCAAATTAACTAAGTCTTTTTTAGTTAAATTAATTCTCATATTAAATATTTTGCTTGATCTTTTCTATCAAATTACCTTTTACAATTCTATGACAAACATCTAAAGAATTTGAAAAACCAATATAATCAGTTCCTCCATGACTTTTGACAACTGGGGAGTCTAAACCTATAAAAATTGCTCCGTTATATAATCTTGGATCCAGTCTTTTCTTAAATTTTTTTAGATTTGATATATTTAATAAAGACGAAATTTTACCTATTAATGTGCCTGTCATAGCATTTTTTAATTCACTGGTTATAAAATTAGCAGTACCCTCTGCTGTTTTTAATGCAACATTTCCTGTAAAACCATCTGAAACTATTACATTAACCTCTCCATCCATAAGATGATTTCCTTCAATGTAACCAGCAAAGTTATAATTATCTGATTTTTTTTCATTTAATAATTGATAAGTTTCTTTAATAGTCTCATTTCCTTTTAACTCTTCAGAACCAATGTTTAATAAAGCAACATTAGGTTTGTCATTCGGATAAAGTGAGGTATATAAAGAAGCTCCCATAATTGAAAAATCTGATAAATTTTTAGAACTACATTCAATGTTGGCACCTAGATCCAATACAACACTCATACCCTTTTTATTTGGCCATAAAGCAGATAAAGCTGGTTTGTCTATATTTTCTATCATTTTTAAATTCAATTTCGATACAACTAACAATGCACCCGTGTTACCTGCTGATATAACTATATCTGCTTCTTTGTCTTTAACACTTTGAATAGCAAGCCACATACTAGTATCTTTCCCTCTTTTTGCGCCCTCAAGAGGACTATCAGTGCTTTCAATTTTTTTTTCTGTATGAATTAATTCAAAAAATTCTGCAGGTATTTTTCCTCTAATTAATGGATCTATTTTATTTTTGTCCCCAAAAATTTTAAAAAAATTATTTTTATTATTAGAATGATTTAAAATAATACCATCAATTATTTTCTTAGGTGATCCATCGCCACCCATTGCATCTACTGCAATTTTAATCAAATCTGACATTTTAATAGATTATAATATACTATTCTTTTGGGTCTAAAACTTGTCTTCCCTTATACATACCTGTTTTAAGGTCCAAATGATGAGAAAGTCTGTATTCTCCTGTCTTTTTATCTTCAACTATATTCTTAGTTGAAAATTTCATAGTTTGAGCTCTTCTCATTCCAGTTCTGGAAGGTGTTTGTTTTCGTTTAGGTACAGCCATAATTATGGGTTACTTACACTTTTTAAATAAGAATTCAAAGTTTTTTTTGATAAATTTTCATTAAAATCATTGAAATAATCAAGTAATTCGTCATTATTTTTAAAATCACTTAAATAAATTGAAATTTTTTTTAATTTATCTGACTTTGGTAAATCATCCCAGAAATGAATTTCAGAAACCATTGAATGAAATAAATTAATATAATCTTTCATTTTTTTATTAATAGACTGGTCCCCATATCCTATTTCTCTAATACTTAATTCAAGTTGCCTAAAATTAAAGTCATAAATTTCCTGTAGAATTTTCTTATTTTCATCATTTTTATAATTTTTTAAAAAGAAAGAAAAATGAAGTAAAAAAAGAGTTAATCTATCTGAAAAATTGTCTTCCCTATTAAGATTTTTATAAAGATCTTTATTTCTAGTGTAATTAATTAAAGTATTATAAAGATATAAATATTTATCATTCATGAACAAATTATTATATATAATTTTATTGTCTTTTATAGTTTCAAATTGTTCAATGAAACCAGTCATTGAGCATCATGGAGTTCCATTTTTAGAAAAAAAACAAATAAATTTAATTTTAAATAAAAGTAATAAAAATGATATAAAAAATATACTCGGTAACCCATTAACAAGGAGTAAATTTGATAATGATGTGTGGATTTATATTGAAAGAAAGCAAACACAATCAAGTTTAAAAAATTTAGGTAGAATGGAAATTTTAAAAAATGATGTTCTCGTTTTAGAAATCAATGATTATGGAATTTTAAAAAAAAAAAATTTTTATAACAAAAACGACATGGAGGATATAGAGTTTGTTCAAAATAAAACAAGCGATCAGTTCAGAAAAACATCATTCATTTATGAATTTATGTCAAGCATGCGACTAAAAATGAACGACCCTCTTGGTACTCGATCAAAAAAACGTAGCGAAGAAATTAACCAGCGATAACTGCTAACAAAAGTAATGCTACAATATTTGTTATTTTAATCATCGGATTAACAGCAGGACCTGCAGTATCTTTGTAGGGATCTCCAACTGTATCACCAGTCACAGCAGCTTTATGAGCTTCAGACCCTTTTCCACCATGATTTCCATCTTCAATATATTTTTTTGCATTATCCCATGCGCCACCGCCTGCAGTCATTGATACAGCAACAAATAAACCAGTTATAATAACACCAAGTAACATTGCACCAACCGCAGCTAGGGCTGCAACTTGTCCACCAATTGATAGGATTATAAAATATAAAACAACTGGAGATAAAACTGGTAATAATGATGGAATAATCATTTCCTTGATGGCAGCGACAGTAAGTAAATCTACTAATTTAGCGTAGTCAGGTTTTTGTTTTCTTTTCATGATACCAGGAAATTTTTTAAATTGTCTTCTTACTTCAACTACAACTGCACCACCTGCTCTTCCAACAGCTTGCATACCCATTGAACCAAAAAGATAAGGTAACATTCCACCAATTAATAAACCGACAACTACATAAGGATTAGATAAATCAAAAGTTACAACGATACCTTCTAATGCAGAACCTGCTTCTTTTGAAAAATGTTTGATGTCTTCAGTATAAGCGGCGAATAAAACTAAAGCACCTAAACCAGCAGAACCAATCGCATAACCTTTTGTAACGGCTTTAGTTGTATTTCCTACTGCATCTAAAGCATCTGTAGTTTTTCTGACTTTTTTATCAAGATTAGACATTTCAGCAATACCCCCAGCATTATCAGTAACTGGTCCGTACGCATCTAAAGCAACAACCATACCTGCTAATGCAAGCATAGTAGTTACTGCGATGGCAATACCAAAAAGTCCGGCAATGGAATTTGTAATAAGAATTCCAGCAACAATTATTAATGCTGGTATTGCAGTTGCTTCCATAGAAACAGCTAGTCCTTGGATAACATTAGTTCCATGACCAGTTGTTGATGATAACGCAACAGATTTAACCGGTCTATAACTTGTTCCTGTGTAATATTCAGTTATCCAGATTAATAATCCAGTAATAACTAAACCTATAACACCACAATAATATAGATCCATTCCATTAAAAGTCTTATCATTTACAGTATATTCATTTGCAAAACCAATCACATGATCTGTAACCGGCCATAAAATTACTAAAGATGCTACTGCAGAAACAACAAATCCTTTATACAAAGCATTCATTACATTATTACTTTTTCCAAGTTTAACAAAAAATGTTCCAACAATTGATGTTAACAAGCATGCAGCACCAATAGATAAAGGGTAAATCATCATATTAAGATCACCTACAAAGAAAATTGAAGATAAAACCATTGTAGCAACAATTGTAACGGCGTAAGTTTCAAATAAATCAGCAGCCATACCAGCACAGTCTCCTACGTTGTCACCAACATTATCTGCGATTACAGCTGGGTTTCTAGGATCATCTTCTGGAATTCCAGCTTCAACTTTTCCAACTAAGTCAGCACCTACGTCTGCACCTTTTGTAAAAATTCCTCCACCTAATCTTGCAAAAATAGAAATTAGAGAAGCACCAAATCCCAATGCAACTAAAGCATTTACAATTTCTCTTTCGTCTACACCAGTCTTTAGTAAAATATAATAATAAACAGCTATAGATAACAATGCCAAACCAGCAACCAACATTCCAGTTACAGCACCAGATTTAAATGCAACAGAAAGACCTTGAGCCAAACCTTTTCTAGATGCTTCTGCTGTTCTTACATTAGCTTCTACAGAAACTAACATTCCAACATAGCCTGCAATACCTGATAAAGCAGCTCCTATTAAATAACCAAGACCTACTAGTGGACTAAATGCAATACTTACGATTACTAAAACTACAGCACCAACAATAGCAATAGTTTTATATTGTCTTGCTAAATATGCCTTTGCTCCAATTTGAATTGCAGATGCAATATCTTGCATTTTTGCATTTCCAGCACTTGAATTAAGAATGTTTTTACCAGTTAAAAATCCATAAACGATAGATAATAAACCAGCTCCAATTGTGTATAATAGTATTGTTTCGACTGTTCCGCTCATATTAACCTTAAGTTGTTGGTTGTTAAATTTTTAAGCCCGCACAATACAAAAAAAGATAGAAAAGACAACGATTAACTTCTAAAACTGATGAATATAACCTTTGGATTTAGCTCGTATTTGCTTGCCTTTTTCATCGAATATCAAAGATCTATCTTTACCAGATACAATTTTACCAATTTTAGTTATTTTAATTCCAGTTGCTTTAGATGCGTTTTGAATGATTCTAGCATTCTTAATATCTGCAGTAAATAATACCTGATAATCATCTCCATTAGAAATTAGATTAATTTTATTCAATCTTTGTTTTTTAATTAAATTACTCAATTTATTGGAAACAGGTATTTTATTTTCAAATAAGTGAAATGATAAACTTTGTCTATTAATCATTTTTGCTAAATCATCAATTAATCCGTCTGAAACATCGATAGAGCTGTTTGCAAATTTAAATAAATATTTTGTTAAATTCAAAGGTAACTCTGGTTTGTAATATTTATCTACAAAGAATAATTTGTCTTTATTTTTAAGTTTAGCTTTATTAGTTAATGCTTTAAGTCCTAAATGACTATCTCCCAAATTTCCAGTAACATAAATGTCATCATTTGATTTAGCTTTGTTACGATAAATTATTTTATTTGAGTACCCCATTGAGGTAATGGTGAAACTTAGTTTGTTTGAAAAGGTTGTGTCGCCACCACATAAATCTATATTAAATTTATTTTGTTCTGATTTGAGTGACTTTGAAATTTTGTATAAATTTTTTTTTGTAAACGTTTTTTTATTACCTGAACCAGAAATAAAATAAAATTTTGGTTTAACACCTTTACAAATTAAATCAGAAATTGATGACCTTAATATTTTTTTGATTACTAAATCTGGGGATTTAAAATCATAAAAATGCGTACCAATATTGTATGTATCAACAGATATAACAACACCTCTTTTTTTATCAAAAAAAACATCATCATTTAGGTTAAGAGCAAATTTATTTTTTTTAGCTATTTTAAAAAAATAATTATTTATAAGATCAAATTCATGCATTGTTAGATCTTAATTTTTTTCCAACGTTGTCTAATAAAGCATTAAGATACTTCGTTTGTGAATCTTCAAGAAAAAAATTAGATGAATTTAAATATTCTTTAATAATTATATTAATAGATAAATTTGGCTTATACATAAATTCATAAGTTGCAGCTTTTAAAATTGTTTGAAAAACTTTGTCTAATTTTTCAAATACAAAATCATCACCTAATTTATTATTTAATTCATCTAAAATAAGATCATTTCTTTCTATTGTTCCTAAAACAATATCTTTAATAAATTTTTTAAATCTGTGTTTTGGAAAATCTAAATCATTATCTTCATTGTAAAATTTACCATATAACTTCTGAATAATTATAACTCTAGGGTTATTTTTTGGATTATAATGAGTTCTCATTTTTGAGACAAAACTGAAATCACAGCTTCTGCAGCTTCAGCACCCTTTTTTCTTCTTGCTCTTGCTTGAGCCATATTAAGACAGGTAATTATTCCATTTCCAATTGGTTTTTTACTATCTATAGATAATTTCATTATGGCATCTGTTGAAGCTTGAGAAATAAAATCAAAGTGCGGCGTTTGACCTTTAATCACACATCCTAAAGCTAAAAAACCATCATATTTTTTTAAATTTTTTGAGATTGTAACTGGAATTTCAAAAGCACCAGGTACTTTAATAATTTTTATTATATTTTTTTTTGGAATTATTTTTAAAGCACTGCTTATTAAGCCATCAGCAATATCTTTATAATAATCTGCTACAACAATTAAATATTTATTTTTCATCAAATTAATTCCTGTTTTGTAATTTTTATACCATAACCATCAAGACCAATAACTTTTTTTGGTGATTTGGTGATTAATATCATGTTTTTAATTTTTAAGTCTTTAATAATTTGAGCTCCAATACCATAATTTCTTATTAACTTGTCATTTCCCTTTTTATAAAAGTCTTTGTTTTTATAATCTTTTAAAGTCTGAGTTACCGATTTTAAATTTGAGTCTTTTATAAAAACTAAAACGCAATTTTGATATTTTTTAAAATAATTTAAGGTTTTGTTAAATGAATTTGGTAGTGATTGATTTATTAGATAGTTTTGGACGACATTAGATGAAATTACTCTTACTCTGGGAGTAATACCTTTTTTTATTTTACCTTTTATTAATGCGAAGTGCTCTGAACCATCTAAAAGATTCTCATAAATTCTAATATTGTATTTTTGATTTTTTACATCAATCTGGCTTTTCTTTTTAAGTTTAATAAGCTTTTCTTTTTTTAGTCTATATGCAATCAGATCTTCTATCTTTCCAATTTTTAATTTATGTTTTTTTGCAAAATTGAATAAATCCTGACCTTTAGCCATTGTTCCATCCTCATTCATAATTTCACAAATTACAGCAGAGTTATTTTTTTTTGCTAATTTAGATATATCAACTGAAGCTTCCGTGTGCCCTGCTCTAACAAGCACCCCGCCATCTTTAGCTATAATTGGAAACACGTGACCAGGTGAGACAATCTCATTTTTATTAACATTTTTTTTTGAAGCAATTTTGATTGTTTTCGCTCTATCTTTAGCGGATATACCTGTTGTTATTCCTTTTTTTGCTTCAATAGAAATTGTAAATGCCGTCTTATTTCTTGATTGATTAACTGGAGACATTAAAGATAAATTTAATCTTTTTGCTTGAAGTGAATCAAGGGCTAAACAAATTAAGCCTCGTCCGTATTTTGCCATGAAGTTAATATTCTTTGAATTTGTGTCTGATGTAGAAATAACTAAATCTCCTTCATTTTCTCTTTTTTCATCATCTACTAAAATAAACATACCACCTTTTTTGGCTACGCTTATAATTGACTCTATTGACGCAAAATTATTTTTTTCCATTAAAATAATTCCTAACGTATTTAGACAAGATATCTATCTCTATATTGACTAAACTAGATTTTTTTAAAGTTGATAAATTAGTTTCTTTGTAGGTGTGAGGAATAATCCAAATTTGGAAACCTTTTTTAGTCACTTTCGAAATTGTAAGTGAAATACCAT
>CABZPD010000021.1 GCA_902527415.1 uncultured Pelagibacteraceae bacterium
AGATTTTTTTTTAAATTCATATAATAATCTCAATCTTTCTTTTCTATCTTTTTTTAGCTTATATTCAAATGAAAGTGCTTTAGATTTTGAATAAAATTTTTTTTTGTAAACAAATTCCCATTTATAGCCTCTGGTAGACCTAGCACCTAAATTTGAATTATGTTTTTCTAATCTTTTATTTAAATTATTAGTATATCCAACGTATGTTTTAACTGGGTAGCCATCTAAAGTTTTAATGAAATATACGTAAAAAACCATCAGAGGTTATGTAATTGTTGGCGGTCCCTAGGGGAATCGAACCCCTCTTTCGAGGATGAAAACCACGTGTCCTAACCGATAGACGAAGGGACCGAATTGCTGCTTTTTATTGTAAAATCAACAATTAATCAAGCATATCATTGCAAATTTTGTTTTAGTTTAATTACCTTTTTAAGACCTGATGATTTATGCGTTACTAATGTTTCTGAAATAAAATCATTGTCTTGAATTTTAATACCAGCTACTAAATCGCCAGAAGTAATACCTGTTGCACAAAAAATGGAATCACCTGTAACTATTTCATTTAATTCATATTTTTTTGTAAAATCATTAATTCCCATTTTTTTTGCCCTTACTTTATCCTCTTCTGTATTAAACAAAAATCTACCTTGAAAATTACAATTAAATGCATCCAAAGCTGATGCAGCAAGCACACCTTCTGGTCCACCGCCAATACCTAAAAAAATATCAACATTGTATTTTTCATCTGTTACCAACAAAGCACCTGATACATCACCATCTGTAATTAATTTTAAATTAACTTTTAATTTTTTGAGTTCTTGTATTATCTCATTGTGTCTTGGCCTATCAAGAATACATGCCGTTAATTCTTCTGGATTTTTATTTAGATAATCACTTAAGTTGGAAATATTTTGTTTTACTGTATAATCTAAATCAATAACATTTTTTTCAGTTATTTTAGTTGATATTTTTTCCATGTAAGTTTCTGGTGCATTAAATAAACTATTTTTTTCTGCAACAGCTATTACTGATAAAGCTCCAGGTAAATTGTTTGCTGCAAAATTTGTGCCTTCTAATGGATCTACAGCTATATCAAATTCAGGTCCATTATTTGTACCAAGTTTTTCTCCAATATATAGCATTGGAGCTTCATCTAATTCACCTTCGCCTATTACTATCTGACCCTTCATTTCCAAGTTGTTTAATTCAGATCTCATCGAGTCTACAGCTGCTTTATCAGCCGCAATTTTATTTTTTTTTCCTACTAAATACGATGATGCTAATGCAGCTTTAGAAGTTATGTTAACAAATTTTTCTATAAAATTTTTATCTATAGTCATTAAGCTTTTTCATCTATTAATTCTTCTTGCTTAATTTTAGACTCAAATTCTCTTAAACGTTTATATACACTTGCTAGTTCAATGATTGTTGGCCATGCTTTCAATATATATTGCATAGAGCCCTCTACTCTACCAAAGGCTCTTATTATTTGCTGCATAACACCTAGAGTTACTGCTCCAGCAACAATGGCAGGTGCTAAAAAAATATATGCTGACAAAACATTTGCCTGCAAGTATGCAATTCTTCCAATATTAAAATACAAATATCTAATATAACTTAAAAAATGTATACTTCTAACACCATCAAATAATTCTTCTATTGTTTTTGGTCTTATGGTTCCGTCATCTTCTGCAATTACAAGTATTTTCCTATAAGCTGCTTCTTTTTTTTGTAGATCATATTCAACACCTACTAATCTTAAAATTAAACCAAGTAAAATTAAAAATATTGTTCCTCCAACTGACCAAATTAAAGCTCCAACTATTAAACCATAATCCCAATCACCAAAAAAGAATATCGGTATTCCTATGCTTAATCCGAATAAGATTGGCATAAACTCAACAAGTATCATTAAAGCTTCAATTAGACTGGTACCTAGAGATTCCATTATTCTCGAAAACTTGATGGTGTCCTCTTGAACTCTTTGTGCTGCACCTTCAATTTTTCGAGCTTTATCATAAACACTATGATACCACTCAACCATAGCCGTTCTCCATCTAAACAAATAATGTGAAGTAAAAAAACTTACAATTACAGCTACACCTACATACATAGCGGCCAAAGTTATGAATGATATTAAGCTCGCCCAGTACTCTTCTATAGTGATTGAGTTTGGTGCTCCAAGGGCTTTTTGG
The DNA here is from genome assembly GCA_902527415.1 of uncultured Pelagibacteraceae bacterium. Lineage (GTDB taxonomy): Bacteria > Pseudomonadota > Alphaproteobacteria > Pelagibacterales > Pelagibacteraceae > Pelagibacter. The sequence continues at coordinate 2,196 of CABZPD010000021.1, forward strand.
ATCATGTCATAAAATTCACCAAACCATTCATTTATTTTTACATCAATTTTAACTTGAATCCAAAGCGAAGATAAAATTATGGCTGAACCAATCCATGACCATAGGAACCAACTTTTTTGTGTGAAAAATCTAAACATTAATTATTTTAAAAAATTATCTGCGTATGATTTCTTTACAGTTTTTCTTTTTTTTGGTTCAATTAATTCAAAATCAATTTTTTTCTTTTTTGCGTAATTGATTGCTAGCTCCTTTGATGAAAATTCTAATTTTAGTTCTGTATAAGTATCAGATGAACTTTCCCAACCCATCAAAGGGTTTTTTGTTGGATCTTTTGTTTTAAATTCTAAAATCCATTTATCATTTTTTGCTAATCCTGATTGCATTGGATTTTTATTTGGAATGTAAATAATAGCTTTTTTCATAAATGATGGTCGGAGTGGCAGGATTCGAACCTGCGACCCTCTGGTCCCAAACCAGATGCGCTACCAGGCTGCGCTACACTCCGATCCGAGTACTAATACAGTAGTTATTGATAATTTCAATGTATAAAGATACCAAAATTAAAAGAAATTTGAATAAAATCTGATATATAACGAAGCATGATAATTACTTGTCCGAATTGTAACAAGCAATTTAAAATTGATAATTCTTTAATACCAACTGAAGGTAGAGATTTGCAATGTGGATCATGTAATCATATTTGGTTTTACAATATCCAAGAAAAAAATAATGAAGTACTAGAGTTAAAACAGGAAATTATCAGTGAAGACATTGAATCAAAAGTTGAAAATAAAGAGGATAAAATTGAAGATAAACAACAACCTGAAGAAATAATTAAAACTGAAATAAATAATAAAAAAAAAGAAAAAAATTTAGATAACCAAAAAAATACAACTACACTTAAAAAAACAGAAAATAAGGGAAGTAAGTTTTTTTCTTATCTAATTGTACTTATTATATCTTTTGTAGCATTAATTATATTCCTAGATACTCTAAAAACTCCACTAATTAATGTTTTTCCAGGATTAGAAATTATACTATTTAACCTTTTTGAAACATTGCAAGATATAAAACTATTTATTATAGACCTAATTTAATTTTTTATGATTAATTATATATCTAAGCCTTTTAGATGGTTTTTTAAATTAGAAGCTGCAAGTGGACTTGTATTGTTGTTTGCCGCAATAATTGCATTATTTATAAGCAATTCTGGACTAGCAGATTTATATTTTGCTACTCTAAATAAGTATTTATTCATAGGTATTAATAATTTTGGATTAAAATTATCAGTATTACACTGGATCAATGATGCCTTAATGGCAATTTTCTTTTTCTTTGTTACTTTGGAAATTAAAAGAGAATTTTTGCAAGGTGAACTTTCTAATATTAAACAAGCTTTATTACCAATAATAGCTGCAGTAGGTGGAATGTTGGTTCCTGCACTTTTTTATGTTTTTATAAATTTAGGTGATAGTGAAACTTTAAATGGATGGGCAATTCCATCAGCTACAGATATTGCTTTTTCTTTAGGAGTTTTATCTTTATTAGGTAAAAGAGTTCCTTTATCATTAAAAGTATTTTTAACCGCTTTAGCTATAATCGATGATTTAGGAGCAATAGTAATCATTGCCCTATTCTACTCTGGAGATTTGAGTATTAAGTATTTAACCTTAATGTTATTAGCGTTTATTGTTTTGTTATTAATTAACAAATTTAACATTAAAAAGTTTCTACCTTACTTGGTTGTCGGACTTTTTCTTTGGGATTTTACACATAACTCAGGAATACACGCAACGATTGCTGGAGTTTTGTTAGCTATGACAATTCCACATAGAAAAAAAGAAAAAGATTTTTCATTATTAATAAAAATTGAACACGCAATTAGTCCATATGTTGCTTTTGGAATAATGCCATTATTTGCATTTGCAAATGCTGGGGTATCTCTTGAAGGTTTATCCTTCGCTTCATTACTTGATAAGGTTCCTCTTGGAATCGTATTAGGACTATTCCTTGGTAAACAAATAGGTGTTTTTGTCTTTTCATATGTTTCAATAAAATTGAAAGTTGCTCAAATGCCGAATGATACAAGTTGGTATAATTTTTATGGTGTAGGAGTTCTTACTGGGATTGGTTTTACAATGAGTTTATTTGTTGGAAATTTAGCTTTTGTAGAAAACATGCAATATATGGATGGTGTAAAAATTGGCGTATTAACTGGATCGTTATTGTCAACTTTATTTGGTTATTTTTTAATATTACTTACACCAAATAAACCTAATAAATGAAAAAAGTAATATTTTTATTTTCTATAATTATGTTTTTTTTAAAAACTTCAGCAAATGCTAACTACGAAAAAAAAATTTATGATTTTAATATTGAGAGTATAACTGGCGAGACAATTAATTTTAAAGATTACAAAAATAAAGTTATTTTAATTGTAAATACAGCAAGTTACTGTGGATTTACAAACCAATATGATGAATTACAAGAATTGTGGGACCTATATAAAGAAAAAGGTTTGATTGTTCTTGGTGTCCCATCTAATTCATTTAATCAAGAAAAAAATAATAATGCAGATATTAAAGAATTTTGTGAGGTAAATTTTGATATTAATTTCCCTCTTACAACATTAACTGAAGTTAAAGGTAAAAAAGCTCATGAACTTTTTAAATGGGCAAAAGAAAATCATGGTAAATCAGCCGAACCAAAGTGGAATTTTCATAAAATCTTGATTAATAAAGAAGGAAAAGTACAAGATACATTCGCATCATTTACAAAACCAACTTCAAAAAAAATAATTAAAGCTATAGAAAATATCTTATAAGTTTAATGTTAATCCATCATGTGCAGGAATAACATTTTTAGGTATCATTTTTTTTAGCATTTTATAATCTAATACCGGTGATAAGTTAGTAAGAATAGCTTTTTTGGGTTTGAATTTTTTAATCACAGCAAGTGAAGTTTCTAAATTAAAATGTGATGGATGATAATTGTACCATAAGCAATCAATAATTAAATATTGAAGATTTTTAAAATATTTATGATCTTTGTTATAAATTTTACTTACATCACTAATATAAGCTAATTTTTTATTAATTATGAAGCAATTCGATTTTACTTTACCATGTTCAACCAAAATTGATTGAATACCAATTTTTTTATTATTATTTTTAGTAAATATTTTTTTAGGTAATTTATTAAGTTTTAGTGTTGCAGGATATTCTTTTGAATAGCTTTTAAATATATAAGAAAATGTAGATTTAAGATATTTAGAAGTATATTTATCAGCATAAACATCAAGCTGTTTTCTGCTGTTTATATAAAAAGATCTCAAATCATTTATCCCATGTGTCTGATCACCATGCATATGAGAATATAATACTTTATTTATTTTTTTTATTTTATGCTTTAACAGTTGTTGACGTAAGTCAGGAGATGTATCTATAAGAATATTTTCATCTGTAGTTTTTATTAAAGCTGAACATCTTGTTCTGTAATTTTTTTTATTATTAGGATCACAATTTCCATAAAAACCATCTGGTCTTGGTACACCCATTGAACTACCACATCCTAAAATAATAAATTTCATTAATTTCAATTAAAAAATAGTTTATTAAAGTTATCTGTAGTTTTTTTTATAAGATCTTCTTTGGATAAATTTTTAATTTCAGCTAATTTAGCAGCAGTAAAATCAATGAATGATGGTTCATTTTTTTTTCCTCTTTTAGGAACGGGTGCTAAAAAAGGACTATCAGTCTCAATTAAGATATTATCCATTGGAATAGATTTGAACGTATCTTGTAAATCCAATGAGTTTTTAAAGGTAATGATACCACTTGCTGAAAAAAATGAATTTAAACTCATTAGTTTTTCTGAGAATTCTTTAGACCCAGTAAAACAATGCATCAAAATTTTAAGGTTTTCATTTTTATATTCATTTAAAATATCAAAAGTTTCTTTTTCTGCATCTCTTGAATGAACAATTAATGGAATATTGGTTTTTATGGATGCATCTATATGTTCTTTAAAACTTGCTATCTGCTTGTCTTTTTCACTATTATTGTAATAAAAATCTAACCCAGTTTCTCCAATTCCAATAATTTTTGAGTTTTCATTGAGACTTTCAATGATCTGCTTTGAAGTAATTATATCTCTAGAGCTTTCATGAGGATGAATACCAATAGTACCATAGATCATCTCATCTTTATTAATTAAATCTTTTACTCTAGAAAAACTTTCAAACGAAGTTGAGATAGTTAATAATTTTTCTATACCAACTTCTTTTGATCTTTTTATTACATTAGCTAAATCACTTAATAATGGTTCATGATCTAGATGGCAGTGTGAATCAATCATTGTTTTTCTCAATTTTTTTAAAAAGTATATCTATTTTATTAATATTATTACCTTTTGTTAAATACTCATTATTAGAAACCGAATCTAATTTTATATTTTTTTCTTCAATGTCAAAAATCTTTAATGCCTTTAAAGAAGATTCAGGAATAATTGGATATAGTAAAAAACTTATTTTTCTTACAATTTCTAAAGTGGTGTAAACAATAGTATTTAATCTAATTATATCGTCTTTCTTTTTCCATGGTTCTTGATCATTAAAATATTTGTTAGCTTCAAAAAGAGAATTTACAATATAATCTATGTAAAAATTAATATTTTGATTGTCAATTTTTGACCTAATATTATCTAAATTATCTTTATACTTATTTAGTATTAATAAATCTTCATCATGAAATTTAACTTCTAATGGAATTTTTCCATTACAATTTTTTATTGCAAAAGCTGTTACACGCTGACATAAATTTCCATAATTGTTAGCTAGATCACTATTAATACAATCTTCTAGCCTTTCTTGAGATATATTTCCATCATTACCAAAAGAAACTTCTTTAATTAAGTAATATCTTAGAGGATCTAGACCATACTCTTTAATTATTTCAAGTGGATCAAGAATATTTCCTTTAGATTTAGACATTTTTTCTTCTCCTGATAATATCCATCCATGGCCGTAAACTCTCTTTGGTAAATCAATTCTTGCTGCTAATAAAAAAGCAGGCCAATAAACAGCATGAAATCTGAGAATATCTTTTCCAATTAAATGTATTGAGGCTGGCCAAAATTTTTTAAACAAATCATCATCTGTATTAGGATAATTTAATGCACTTAAATAATTTGTTAAAGCATCGAGCCAAACATATATCACGTGGTTTTTATTATTCGGAACAGGTATGCCCCATGAAAAACTTTTTCTACTAACAGAAAGATCTTTAAGACCACTTTTTACAAAACTAATAACTTCATTTTTCCTAGATAGAGGAGCAATAAAATCTGGATTAGCTTCATAGTATTCTAATAACGGTTTTTCCCACTTTGAAAGTCTAAAAAAATAAGATTCTTCTTCAATCCATTCAACAGGAGATTTTGATGATATAGCAATTTTTTTTCCGTCTAATTCCTCAATTTCGTCTTCGTTATAAAAGGCCTCATCTGATACTGAATACCATCCAGAATAGTTTGATAAGTATATATCGTCATTTTTCTCAAGTTCATTCCAAAGATGTTGAACTGTTTTTTTATGTCTATCTTCTGTAGTTCTTATAAAATCAGTATTAGATAAATTTAAAGTATCCGAAAGATCTCTAAAGGTTTGACTAATTTGATCACAAAAAACTAGAGGATCCTTCCCTGCTTTTTCCGCAGATCTTTGAATTTTTAATCCATGTTCGTCTGTACCAGTAAGAAAATGAACCTGATAATCATCAATTATTTTAAATCTTGCAAAAAAATCTGCGATAATGCTTGAATATGCATGACCCATATGAGGCTTAGCTGACGGGTAGTATATAGGCGTTGTAATATAATAATTTTTATCCATTTAGTATTTTATCCTCAAATTCCATAAACAATGTTTCCTCATCTAAATTATAAGTTTTAGTATTATTAATTTTTTCTAAAAAATAATGGTATGACTTTAGTAAATTAATATTTTTGCTAGATATATTATTTCTAAAATAAAGTTCAATAAAAGAATAAATGATTTCAATAATTGATTTATCTTTTTTATAAATTTTATCTTTAATTATAGTTTTTAGTATTGTGTTTAAATCAAAATTAACAAGATCTAAGTCGTATCCTTCAGACAACTTAATTAATTTAAGCAATTTTCCGGGAGTTGCATAATAATCAAATAACTTATTATTGATAATAATATTTATATCATCGTTTAATAATTGATTAACAATTCTAATAGACTGATCTTTTGTTAAAAAAACTTTGAAATTTAAACATCTTGATTTAAGAGTTGGCAGCACTCTTTTATTATTATTTATTAAAATAAAATTTATATTTTCATTGGGTTCTTCTAAAATTTTTAACAAAGCATTAATAGAATTTAAATTTAACAATTCAATATTATCAATTAAAACAAATCTCTTTTTATTATTAAATGAGGATTTATTTAGATTTATTATCAATTCCCTAATTTGATTTATATCAATATTTTTTTTTTCCTCTAAGACATCAATTAAGTAAAAATTTGGATTAGATTTATTTAGTATAAGTTTGTATGACTTATTATCTGGATTAATTTTATTTTTTTCAAAATCATATGGATGTTCTTCATTTTCTGATAATACAAGATTAATTAAATGATATGCTAATGTTGATTTTCCAATACCTTTTTCACCAGATAGAAGAATTTTATTAGGCAATGTACCGTTTTTAGATAATTTATATAATTGATTAAAAACTTCTTTGTGCTCAAATAAATTTATTTGAGTTAGGGGATTTAAATTCATTTAATTAATTTTTTAATTTGATTAATTATTAAATCTTCATTTGTTTTTATATCTAAATTAGAATCAATTATTTTGTATGTTTTTTTATTCGATTTAGCTAATTTCAAAAAACCTTTTTGAACTTTATTATAAAAATTCATATCAAACTGATCATATCTATTTAATGATTTTCTATTTTTTAATCTTTGAAATAGATTTTTTTTATTTACAACATTGAGGAAAGTAAAATTGACTTTAATGTTTTTTAATAGAAATTTATTTATGATATTTATAATTTTTACATTAACACCCATACCATAATGCTGATATGCTATAGTTGAGTCTGTAAATCTATCAATCAAAATAATTTTTTTTTTGTATGATTTTTTTATAAGATTTATATTTTCACTACGCGCTGCTAAATATAAAAGTAAATCAGTATATATGTTAAAATTAGATTTTTTATTTAAAATTAATCTCCTTATTTTTTCAGAATTAAGACTCCCACCTGGTTCTCTTATCTTTATATAATTAATTTTCTTTTTATCTAAATATTTAGATACTTTATTTATATGATGACTTTTGCCACTACCCTCTATACCCTCAAAAACAATGATGGGTTTTTTAGACATCACCCCAAATCAAATAATTTATAGATTTTATTAATCTTGTAAAAAAATTAACTTTTTTAATTTCTTTCGATGAAAGTAAATCATACTCACCAACGAGTTCTTGATCATAAACAACTCTTAAAGTGCCTATTTTTTGATCTTTTTCAATTGGTGCTTCGACTGGTCCATCATACTTAACAACAACTTTTAAAAGTTTTTTTTTTGCTTTTTTGATTGTTTTATAAATATCTTCCTTTGTATATGCTTCCACACTATTCTCTTTTCCTAACCAAACATCAATTTTGTGTAATGGTTTATTAGCTTTAGCTATTTCTACAAGATCATAGTTGGTAAGACCAAATGTAAGTAATTTTGTACTCTCTTTAGATCTAGCATTTTTTGAATTAAAACCACTTCCTACAGCAATCAATCTTCTGCCATTTCTATCTATTGAAGATGCTAAAGAATATTTTTCAACAGCTAAATAACCAGTTTTTATACCATCTGCTCCAAGATTTTTATAAAGCAAAGGATTTCTATTTCCTTGTGTTATTGGATCGCCCCCTGTTCTATCCCACGTAAATTCTTTTTCAGCAAACATTTTGTAAAATTCAGGATGTTCTTTAATTAAATATCTAGACATTTTTAAAATATCTCTAACAGTTGAGTAATTGTTGGGGTCATTTATTCCTGATGAATTGGAAAAATTTGTATTATCCATCTCTAATTCTTTTGCTTTAGCAGTCATTAAAATTGCAAATTCTTCTTCAGTACCTGCTATACCTTCGGCTAATGCAATACATGCATCATTACCAGAAGCAACAATAATACCTCTTAATAAATTTTCTACAGAGACCTGATCACCTACCATTATAAACATCGATGAATATCCAGATGTAGATAATCTCCAAGCTCGCTCAGATATTATAAATTTTTCGTCTAAACTAAGATCGCCTGATTTTATTAAATCAAAAGCAATAATTGCTGTCATTATTTTTGTCATAGAAGCTGGATAAATTGAAATATCTGGCTCTTTTTCATAGAGAATTTCTCCAGAATGATAATCTTGTAATATTGCAGTTCTTGCCTTTACATCAAAATTAGCTTTTGAAACACCTACTAATGAAAAACTAAAAAAAATTACAATTAATAATATTCTAAACATCTTTTAATATCTCTATATTTTCAAAATTTAATACTTTTATTTCGTTAAATGTTTTTTCTAGTTTTTTTATATCATTAAATGGACCCAATAATACCCTATATTTAGTTTTAGATAATTTCTTAATTACAGATCTTTTTATATTTGTCTCATCTTTTATTCTATTAACCATATTTTCTGCTGAGTCTCGGTAATAGAAGTCTGCAATCTTTATTGAATATAAAAATTTATGTTTTTTTATTTTGACTTCTTTAGTCTTTTCTTTGCCTAGATTATCTATGGTAATTCCATCAACAGGAGCTTTTTCAGCTACACTTTTCTCTTCATCAAAAGTCTTTGCCTTTTTAGCTACAAATGTTGAACTTTTTGAGATTAAAACAAGATCGATATAAGGTTCTTTAGGGTCAAGTGATAACTCCTCAGCAATTCGTTGCGTAATTACAGAGTTATAAAAAGTAGAGAATTTAACGTTATTAGAGATTACTTCTGCTATAATGGATTTATCATTAATAGGATTGGTAATTTTAACAAATGAATTTTTTTTAATTTTATTATGAAAAATTAAAAGAGACCTATTATCGATTTTTTTAGATATTTTTTTTTCTTTTTTTAATTCATCATCATAAATTAAAGCAAATCCAGTATTACTATACTTTTGATCACTAATATAAACTAAGTTTTTATTATTTTGATCAAATTGATTACATGCAGATAAAAAAAGTATAGAAATAAGTAATATTAGTTTTTTAAAGTTCATTTTTAAATTTATCTTTTAATGTACAAACGGCTAAAGCAAATCGCAATGACCTATTCCATTTTAATATTATCTCATAGTTATCAAATACAATATAAGCTGGATTTAAAGTTTCGGCATCAGGTATGATATCTTTATCTGGAGTTATAATGGCTACCTTTAAAGAGTTGTACTTATTATCTATTTGATCATTATTTTTAATAAATTTTCTAAAATATTTTAATTTTTTTTTATCATGAAGTTTTTTTGCGGAAATGTTTAAATATTTACTTGGTATATTATCTGATAAATCAATTCTATAAAAACAAGGATTTTCACTTTTCCAGCCTATTTGATTTAAATAATTAGATGCAGAAGCATAAGCATCATTATTATTTTTTAAATCTATATATCCGTTGCCATCATGGTCAATAGCATAATTTTTCATTGTTGATGGCATAAATTGAAAAAAACCAAAAGCACCTGCCCAAGACCCATACAAAGTTTTATAATCTATTTGATCATTTTCTATTAATCGCAAAAGTATTAATAATTCATTTGTAAAAAATTCTGATCTTCTTTTATCAAAACTTAAAGTTGCTAAAGAGGATAAAATATCCATTTTACCAACATACGTTCCAAAATTGGTTTCTATTCCCATCAGGGCTAATAGTAACTCTCTCTCTATATTAAATTCGTTTTCAACAGTATTTATTAAATTTGAATTTTTTTCATAGAATTTTTTTCCTAAGGAGACTTTTTTTGAAGATGTTCTTTTTGAAATATAAGTTTTAGTATCCTCATAAAATTCAGGTTGATACCTATCATATTTTATCACATCAGATAAAAATTTAGTATCAGACATAACTGTATCAAACGTTTTTTCTGAAATATTGTTTTCTAAAGCTATTTTTTTGAAATTTAATTTCCAATTTTCAAATTCTTTATTGATATCAGCAAATGAGAAATTGATAGAAATAAAAATAAAAAATAAAAAAAAATTAATTAGTTTCATGTAAATCCTTCAAATATATAATTACAGCAATCCAAATAAAAATAAAACTAACTAATTTTGTTATTGAAAAAGGCTCGTTGTAATAAAAATAACCCAATAAAAACTGAAAAGTAGGAGTTATATAAAATATCATGCCTGTCGGTCCTAAACCACAAAGTTCAACTCCCCTAACATATAAAAATAAAGGTATAACGGTCATAGGTCCAGCAAGATAAATAAATAACATCATCGAAGGATTAGATAATTGAAAATCATTATAACCTTTGCTTGCTATCAAATAAAAAGCTAACAGTGCGAATGGTAATATAAATAAACTCTCTATAAGAAGGCCTACATCAGTATCAACATTAATTTTTTTTCTAACTAAATTGTAAAACCCCCAACTTAAAGCAACAATTAAACCGACCCAAGGCAATGATTTAATACTTACAATTATTAAAAAAAGGATAGATAGAATAACCAACAAGATTGAAAAGACTCTTTTTTTATTTAGTTTCTCTTTAAAAAAAAGATAACCGAGCATTACGCTTAAAATAGGCATAATAAAATAACCAAAACTAGCATCTATAATTCTATTTGTTGCTATAGCATATATCCATACACCCCAATTTATAAAAATTAAAAAACCTGAGATAAATAAATAAAATAGATTTGATTTATTTTTTACAATTTTAAAAAAAACATTCCATTTAGAGAAAAAAAAAGTAGTCAGAATTAAAGTAAATGCTGTCCACAAACATCTATGAACTACTAATTCAATATGGCCAATATAAGCAATATATTTAAAATAAATTACACCAAAAAACCCCCACCAAAAAGATCCAAACCCAGCAAGTAATAAGCCTTTGTTAAATTCTTTATTCATAGGAAACCATGATGCTTGTAATTAATAAGTTTATTAGACTATTTTATGGTTGAATTAAATAATTATAATTATAAAACCTTGCAAAAGGAGAGATGGCTGAGCGGTTGAAAGCACCGGTCTTGAAAACCGGCAAAGGGGCAACTCTTTCCTGGGTTCGAATCCCAGTCTCTCCGCCATCATTTTTGTGTAAAGTTAAAATTTTTATATAATAAGTTGATATTGTTATTTTCAAATTCAAAATCGGTTTTAAAACCATTGTAAAAATTATACAAATTAGTGTCATCAATATTTAGTAATTTTTCTAAATCAAGAAGATCATTTTCATTTAAATTATTTATATATTTTTTTGTAAATGCACCTAAAAGATTATCCATTTCTTTTGTGCCTCTATAATTAGATCGGTAAATAATTTTTTTTTTTAATTCATCTATGTTGATCATAATAATTAGAATATATTAGTAATTAATGAATAATAAAACAAATTATGAATATTTATTGTCAGATTTAAATTCTTTAAAAGGTGTAGGAACTAAAACAAAAAATTTATTAAAAAAGAAAAATATTAATAATTTATTTGATTTACTATGGAAACTTCCAAAATCTTATACAGATAGAAGTTTGTCATCAAAAATAAAAGATTTAAAAATTGGTGAAATACAAACAGTAACTATAATTCCACAAAAGTATAACTTCCCAAGAGTAAGGAAATTACCAAACAGAGTTTTATGTAGTGATGAAACTGGTGAAATTGATTGTATTTTTTTTAATAGTTATGAAGGTTATATTAAAAAAATCCTGCCTTTGGGTAAAGAAATTACTGTTAGTGGTAAAATAGGTCATTTTAGAAATAAATACCAAATTACAAATCCAAAATATGTTTCTGAAGATTCTTCTTTAATCAAGCGAACTCATAATAAATACTCATTAACCGAAGGTATTTCTGAAAAAATATATAATAAAATCTTAAATCAAATAATCAATAATTTACCAGTTTTTAGTGAATGGCACTCTAAAAGTATTTTATCTAAATTTAAAAATATAAGTTGGAATAGCTCAATTAAAGAACTGCACAAACCTGAAAATATTGG
>CABZPD010000022.1 GCA_902527415.1 uncultured Pelagibacteraceae bacterium
ACATGGGATAACTTAGAATTTTCCAAAAAACCAGAAAGAGCATTATTAAAACTTAGAAAAGAATTAAAGCTTTTTGCTAACTTAAGGCCTGCAATTTGTTTTAAACAATTAGTCGATGCTTCAACCCTAAAGCCAGAAGTAGTTTCAGGACTAGATATAATGATAGTAAGAGAGTTAACGGGTGGTATATATTTTGGTGAACCTAGAGGAATTAAGCCAATTGAAAATGGAGAAAGAAAAGGAATTAATACACACACTTATACGACTAGTGAAATTACTAGAGTAGCTAGGATCGCTTTTGATTTAGCTAGAAAAAGATCAAACAAGGTTACTTCGTGTGAAAAATCAAATGTGATGGAAGCAGGACAATTGTGGAAAGAAGAAGTCCAAGAACTTCATGAAAAAGAATACAAAGATGTAGAATTAAGTCATATGTTAGCAGACAATTGTGCTATGCAGCTTTTAAGAAACCCAAAACAATTTGATGTAATTGTAACAGATAATTTGTTTGGAGATATGTTGTCAGACCAAGCTTCAATGTTAACGGGATCTTTAGGTCTTTTACCATCAGCATCTTTAGGCGCAAAAAATAAAGATGGTGAGATGAGAGCGATGTACGAGCCTATACACGGGTCAGCTCCAGATATAGCTGGTAAAGGGATAGCAAATCCAATTGCTTCTATTTTGAGCTTTGCTATGGCACTGAGGTATTCTTTAGACCTTGATAAAGAAGCAGATATTTTAGAAAAAGCAGTTCAAGATGTTTTAAATGATGGGTTAAGAACTAAAGATATAATGTCAGAAGGCATGAAAGAAACTTCCACTTCTGCAATGGGTGATGCGATAATTTCAAAATTGCAATAAAACTAGAATTATTCTAAGCTTTAAATATGCCAAGTTATACTGCTCCAGTAAAAGATATGATGTTTCTCTTTGAAAAATTAAGAGACAATAAAAACTATAATGAGCTTGAAAAATATAATGAGGTGAGTGCAGATCTTGTTAAAGATATTTTAGAAGAAGCAGCTAAAATAAATCAAAATTTAATTTTACCTCTTGCTAAAGCAGGTGATGAAAATCCAGCAATTTTAGAAAATGGTGTTGTCAGAACACCACCGGGTTACAAAGAAGCATATCAGAAATACATTGAAGATGGTTGGACGTCATTGTCTTGTGACCCCAAATATGGAGGCCAAGGAATGCCAAAAACAGTAAGCGCGTTCTTTGATGAAATGCTTTCCTCAGCCAGTTTGTCATTTAAATTATATAGTGAACTTAGTATTGGCGCCTACAATTGTATTAATCATCATGCTTCAGATGAAATTAAAGATAAATATTTACCAAAGATCGTCGAAGGTAAATGGAGTGGCACTATGTGTTTAACAGAACCAGTTTGTGGTACAGACTTAGGTTTGTTAAAAACCAAAGCCGTCAAACAATCTGATGATACCTATAAAATTAATGGTCAAAAGATTTTTATAACTTCTGGTGATCATGACTTAACTGAAAATATTATTCATTTAGTTTTAGCAAGATCAACGGACTCTCCTGCGGGCACTAAAGGAATTAGTTTATTTTTAGTTCCAAAATTTATTGTAAATAAAGATGGTAGTGTTGGTCAAAGAAATGGAATTTCAACAGGATCTATTGAAAGCAAAATGGGAATTAAGGGTTCAGCAACATGTGTGTTAAATTTTGATGAAGCAACAGGGTATATGATTGGTAACAAAGACAAAGGTCTTAGCGCTATGTTTACTATGATGAACCTTGAGAGAATAGTGGTAGGCATTCAAGGTTTAGGAATTTCTGAAATTGCTTATCAAAACTCACTTGCCTACGCAAAAGATAGAAAGCAAGGAAAAACAAATAATTCAAAATCTTCAAATGGCGCAGACTTTATAATTGATCATGCGGATATTAGAAGATCTTTACTTAATATGAAGTCAATTATTGAAGGAGAAAGGGCTTTATGTTTTTGGTTATCACAACAAACTGAGGTAAGTCTTTATCATCCAGATGAAAAAATTAAACAAGAAGCTTTGGATTATGTTTCATTGATGACACCAGTTGTTAAATCATTATTTACAGATTTAGCTATGGAAATTACGAACGATGCGATGCAAATACATGGTGGGTATGGGTATACTAAAGACCAAGGAATAGAGCAGTTATACAGAGATAATCGTATTACGCCAATCTATGAAGGAACAAATTCTGTTCAGGCAGCAGATTTAGTATTTAGAAAATTATCAAATAAAAATGGTGATGTTATCAACAAGTTTTTAGATATGGTTAAATCTGAATGTGATAGTAAAAATGAAAAAGTAAAAACATTTTCAAAAGAATTAAATCATTATTTGGATATTTTATCTAAGTTTACCGACTGGATTAAGGATAAACATAAAATCGAAAAAGACGATGTTAGTGCTGCAGCAAATGATTATTTAAGAAGTCTGGGATATGTTTCAATTGCTTATGCTTGGATCAAAATTTTAGATGTAAGCTTTAAGGATTTTGATTCAAATAAAGAATTTTATTCTGATAAAATAAATACAGCAAAATTTTATTTTGATAAGGTATTGCCTAGAGCTGAGTATCATTACAAATCTGCTATTACTGGAAGTTCTAATATAATGAATTTTAAGTTTAATTAATAATGAATCATTACGAGACAAATTTAGATAAAAATAAAGCGAACTACGTTCCACTTACCCCGCTAACATTTCTTAAAAGAGCAAGAGAAATTTATCCAAATTACGAAGCTATAATTTATGAAGACAGGAAATATACATGGGAGGAAGTTTACAAAAGAGCTGTAAAATTTGCTAGCGCACTGTCAAAAATTGGAATTAAAAAAGGAGATACAGTTTCGTTTTTGGCCTTCAATACACCTGAGATTTTCGAAGGACATTATTCAGTACCTATGGCAGGTGCAGTATTGAATACAATTAATATAAGACTAGATGCAAATACAATTTCATATATTTTAGATCATAGCGATGCAAAGGTGCTAGTAGTTGATAGACAATTGCATGGAGAAGTTAAGAAAGCATTAAAAACTTTAAATAAGAAAATTACAGTAATTGATATAGATGATAAAAATGCCGATCCATCGAAATTAGAAAAAATTGGTGATTTAGAATATGAAAGTTTTTTAGATACAGGTGATGAAAATTTTGATTGGCAAATGCCAGAAGATGAATGGCAAGCAATATCATTAAGCTATACCTCAGGTACTACAGGAAATCCCAAAGGAGTAGTTTATCATCATAGAGGTGCGTACTTAATGTCTACAGGAAGTTCGGTAGCTTGGAATATGCCAAATAGATTAAATTTTTTAACAGTTGTTCCGATGTTTCATTGTAATGGTTGGTGCTATCCGTGGACAGTTCCGATGTTAAATGGAAGGACAATTTGTTTAAGAAATATTGATATTAAAAAAATTTTTGAATTAATTGAAAAATATGAAGTAACCCATTTTGGTGGTGCACCAATTGTATTAAATATGATTACTGGAGCACCAGAAAGTGACAAAAAAAAATTAAAACAAAAAGTTTATGTCTTAACGGCTGGAGCACCTCCACCAAGTATAATTTTCAAAAAAATGAAAGCATTAGGTTTTGAAGTTATGCATGTTTACGGTTTAACAGAAACTTATGGACATGTTACCCAGTGTGCTTGGAATGATGAGTGGAACAATTTTGATGAAGAAAAACAAAATGAAATTAAAGCTAGGCAAGGTGTGAGATATCCAAATACTGAAGGTGTAACTGTTTTGGATCCAGATACTATGAAAGAAGTTCCTAAAGATGGAAAAACAATTGGTGAAATTATGATTAGAGGGAATGTCGTAATGAAAGGTTACTTTAAAGATAAAGATTCTACCGATAAAGCTATGAAGGATGGATGGTTTCATAGTGGTGATCTAGCCGTGATGCATCCTGACGGTTATGTAAAAATACAAGATAGATCAAAAGATATAATTATTTCTGGAGGAGAAAATATTTCCTCAATTGAAATAGAAAATACACTTTCTAAACATCCATCAGTTTCTATTGCTGCAGTTGTTGCTAAACCAGATGAAAAATGGGGCGAAGTTCCTTGCGCATTTATTGAAATGGTTAAAGATAAACCAGTATCTGAAAAAGAATTAATTGATTTTTGTAAGGAGACTTTAGCAGGATTTAAAGTTCCTAAAAAGGTTGTGTTCTGTGATTTGCCAAAAACTTCAACAGGAAAAATACAAAAATTTGAATTGAGAAAACAAGTTTAGGTAATTTTTGAATTTTCAATTAGAAAATAAAAATATTTATGCTTCTGATGCAGGACAGGGCATTGATCAAAATAAAGATACAATAGTATTTCTTCATGGGAGCGGTCTTTCTCATATTGTTTGGTCTCTTACAGAACAATTTTTTTCAAATAATAATTTTAATGTATTATCTATTGATTTACCTGGGCATGGTAATTCCGATGGTCCTTGCTTGGATAGTATTGAAAAAATAGCTGATTGGTTGGAACGGGTTTTTAACGAACTAAATCTAAATAATTTAATTTTAATTGGTCATTCCCAAGGTTGCTTGGAGATACTTGAATATGCTCACAAATATAAAGGTAGATTAAAAAAGTTAGTCTTTATTGGAGGCTCAAATAAAATGCCAGTACATCCAGATTTGATTGATCTAGCAAAAAATGGGGACTCCGACGCAGTTAAATTAATGATGAAGTGGGGTTATGAAGGTTCAAAAAGATTTATTGGAGGTAACCCAGTAGAAAAAATAATACAATCACCTCGAGATATAAGAGACATACTGGCGGTAGATCTTGTTGCATGCAATAATTACAAAAATGGTTCTGATGCTGCTAAATTAATACAATTCCCATCAATGTTTATTTTTGGCTCTTTAGATAAGATGGTAAATCTAGAAGCTGGAAAAAAATTTTCTAGTCTAATTAATAATTCATCTACACATATAATAGAGGGTTGTGGACATATGATTATGATTGAAAAAGCATTTGAAATGAGAGACAAAGTTTTAGAATTTTTGAAAAAATGAAAAACTTTTTAATTGCAAAATCAAGAAGACTTAGAAGTACTCCATATACTTCTCGAATTGAGGAACAGGGTGTTACAGCTTATACAATTTATAATCATATGTTGCTTCCAGCTGCCTTTGGTTCAATTGAGGAATCTTATCATCATTTAAAAGAGCATGTTCAGATCTGGGATGTAGCAGCTGAGAGACAGGTAGAAATTTCAGGAAAAGATTCTGCAAAACTAGTTCAGTTGATGACTTGTAGAGATTTATCAAAATCTAAAGATGGAAGATGTTATTATTGTCCGATTATAGATGATAATGCTGGTTTAATTAATGATCCAGTTGTTTTAAGAATTAACGAAAATAAATGGTGGATTTCTATTGCAGATACGGACGTAATATTATTTGCAAAAGGATTAGCAATTGGAAATAAATTTGATGTTGAAATCACAGAGCCAAAAGTTGATATCATGGCTGTACAAGGTCCAAAATCATTTAAATTGATGGAAAAAATATTTGGAGAACAGATCACAAAATTAAAATTTTTTGGTTTTGATTATTTTGAATTTGGAGGCGCAAAACACCTTATCGCACAATCTGGATGGTCTAAACAAGGAGGCTATGAAGTATATGTTCAAAATACAGAAGCAGGCTTAAAACTGTATGATCATTTATTTGAAATTGGAAAAGAATTTAATGTTAAACCAGGGTGTCCTAATTTGATTGAACGAATCGAAAGTGGACTGTTATCTCATGGTAATGATATGGATAATGGAGATAATCCTTATGAATGTGGTTTTGATAAATATATTAACATAGATAGTGATGTTATCTTTTTAGGAAAAGAAAAATTGAAGACAATTAGATCTGAAGGAATAAATAAAAAATTAATGGGAGTAAAATTTGATATAGAGAAAATAAGTTTAACAGGATCTTTAGATCTTACTGATGATCAGAACAACATCGTTGGAGAATTACGGTCAGCATGCTATTCACCACATTTTAAAAAAGTGATTGGTATTGCCATGATGAAAAAATCACATTGGAATGTAGACCAGAAGGTAAAAGCAAGCATAAATAGTGATATTTGCAGTGGTAAAGTTTGCGATTTACCTTTTATTTAGTATAACAGCTTTAAAATGAACATAGCTATAGTAGGTGCAACAGGAAATGTTGGTAGAAAAACTCTTGAAGTATTTGATAAAAAAAACTTCAAGTTTGATGATCTATATTTAGTTGCCTCAGAAAAAAGTGCAGGAAAAAAAATCTCTTTTAGAAATAAAGAGTATGTTATTGAAAATTTAGAGACATATGATTTTTCAAAAGCAGATATAACTTTTTTTGCAGCTGGAGGAAAAATTGCTGAAAAATACGCAGAAAAAGCTGCCAAGCACACAATTGTAATTGATAATTCGAGTTTTTTTAGAATGGATCCAGATGTTCCATTGATCGTTCCACAAGTGAATGCAGCTGAAATTAAAAATATGAAAAAAAATATTATTGCCAATCCAAATTGTTCTACAGCACAACTTGTTATTGCACTTAAACCACTACATAATTTATTCAAAATAAAAAGAGTTGTAGTTTCAACTTACCAATCTGTTTCGGGTGGTGGCAAAAGTCCAATGGACGAATTAATAGATCAAACTAAACAATATTTAGATGGAAAAAAAATAGAGTCAAAAAATTTTACTAAACAAATCGCTTTTAATGTTATTCCACATATCGATGTTTTTGCTGATGATGGATATACAAAAGAAGAATTAAAAATGACAAATGAAACAAAAAAAATATTAGATGATTCAATAGAACTTACAGCTACATGTGTAAGAATTCCTGTTTTAGTTTCTCATTCAGAGTCTGTTAATATAGAATTTGAAAAACCATATACTTTAGAAAAAGTGAGAGATGTTTTAAGTAAAGCAGATGGTTGTGAGGTAATTGATAAAAGAGAAAATGGAGGTTATAGCACACCATTTGAAGCAGCTGGGAGTGACGAGACATATATATCTAGAATTAGAGAAGACAAAACTAAAAAAAATTCATTAAATTTGTGGATTGTATCAGATAACCTACTTAGAGGTGCAGCACTTAATTCTGTTGAAATTGCCGAAACAATTATTAACTCAAAATAAAATATGGAAGACAGACCTTTATCACCACATATACAGATTTATAAATGGCATATTTCTTCATTAGTATCTATTTCACATAGAATTACAGGAATAATTAATTTTTTTGCGATCACATTAATCTGTATTTGGTTTGCATTAATGCTTTTAGGAGAAAGTGATTATCAAATTATTCAAATTTTTTTAGAAACTTTTTTAGGTAAGTTTATTTTAATTGGAATAACCTGGTCATTTAGTTTTCAAATGTTAAGTGAAGTAAGACACTTGATTATGGATTTAGGTTATGGATTTGAATTACAAACAACAAAAATTACAGGTTTGTTAGTTATTTTCGGCTCGATTGTTTTAACTATCTTAATTTATTTAATTGGCAGAGGATTAATATAATGCTTCCAGTAACAAAAAAATGGTTATTCTTAAAAATTAGTTCTGCAATCTTATTACCTTTAATGCTTTGGTTTATTATAAATTTAGTGAATATCTATGATAAAAGTTATTTTGAAGTAGTGAATTTTTTAACAACACAACCATCTAAATTCCTAATTGGATTATTTTTAGTTATTGCTTATTTTTTTTCAGCTTTGACTATAAGTGAGGTTTTTGAAGACTATATTAACGATAAAAAAACCAAAAATGCCGCAAACAAAGTCCTAAATTTTTTTGCTATAACAATTCCAGTAATTACAATAATTGTAATTTTTAACTTAAATACATGAAAGCATATAATATTATAGATCATGAGTACGATGTTGTTGTACTTGGTGCAGGTGGATCAGGTTTAAGAGCGGCAGTAGGGCTCAGCGAAGCTGGCTTAAAAACAGCTTGTATCTCAAAAGTATTTCCTACCAGAAGTCATACATCAGCTGCACAAGGCGGAATATCAGCAGCACTAGGAAACATGGGAGAAGATGATTGGAGATGGCACATGTATGACACTGTAAAAGGTGCAGATTGGTTAGGAGATCAAGATAGCATTGAATATCTTTGTAAAGAAGCACCTAAAGCAGTCTTAGAATTAGAGAAATATGGAGTTCCATTTAGCAGAACTGAAGAAGGAAAAATTTATCAAAGACCATTTGGTGGAATGACAAAAAATTATGGAAATGGAATAGTTCAAAGAACTTGTGCTGCAGCTGATAGAACAGGACATGCTATTTTACACACATTATATGGACAAGCGTTAAAGCATAATACAGAATTTTTTATAGAATATTTTGCATTAGATTTGTTGATGAAGAATGGAGAATGCAAAGGTCTAATTGCTTGGAATTTGAATGATGGCACAATTCACAGATTTAGAGCGCACACAGTAATTATTGCTACAGGTGGTTATGGAAAAGTTTATTATTCAGCAACATCAGCACATACTTGCACTGGTGACGGTAATGCAATGGTTTTAAGAGCTGGACTGCCGCTTCAGGATATGGAGTTTGTTCAATTTCACCCAACAGGAATTTATGGCCATGGCACATTAATAACAGAAGGTGCGCGAGGAGAAGGGGGTTATCTTACAAATTCTAAAGGTGAAAGATTTATGGAAAGATATGCTCCAAATGCAAAAGATTTAGCATCAAGAGATGTTGTTAGCAGATCTATGTCTATTGAGATTAATGAGGGAAGAGGTGTTGGAAAAGATCAAGACCATGTTCATTTGAACCTAAGTCACTTAGATAAAGATATTATTGAAAGCAGGCTTCCTGGAATTACTGATGCAGCGAGATTATTTGCAAATGTAGATGTAACTAAAGAACCAATTCCTGTTGTGCCAACAGTTCATTATAATATGGGTGGTATTCCAACAAACTATAAAGCAGAAGTATTAACTGTAAATGGCTCAGAAAAAACTGTTCCAGGTTTAATGGCTATAGGAGAAGCGGCATGTGTCTCTGTTCACGGAGCAAATAGACTTGGTTCTAATTCTTTAATTGATTTAGTAGTATTTGGAAGGGCAGCAGCAAAAAGAGCAGCTGAATTAGTTAAGCCAGGAACACCTCATGAAGAAATTCCTGAGTCAGAAACACAAAAATGTTTAGATAGATTTGATAAACTTAGAAATGCACAAGGAAATAATAGCACTGCAGAACTAAGACTTTCAATGCAAAAAACTATGCAGTCGAAATGTGCAGTTTTTAGAACAGAAAAAAATCTTAAAGAAGGTGTTGATGAGATTAAAAAAACCTATGATGGTATGGACTCAATTTCAGTTAAAGATAGATCTTTAGTATTTAATACTGATTTAGTTGAAACATTAGAATTTGATAATTTAATAAGACAAGCAGTAACTACTGTAGAATCTGCATATCATAGAAAAGAGAGCAGAGGTGCTCACGCGAGAGATGACTATCCAAAAAGAGATGACGAAAAATTTATGCAACATACTCTTGCTTGGTGTGATGGAAAAAATACAAAGATTAGTTACAGATCAGTACACAAATCAACTTTAACAAATGAAGTTCAATATTTTCCACCACAAGAGCGAGTATATTAATGGTTCAGCTAAGTTTACCTAAAAATTCAGAGGTTAAAAAAGGCAAATATTTTAAAGACAAAACTGGATCTAAAAATTTAAGAAAAGTAAATATATATAGATGGGATCCATCTACAGAAGAAAATCCTAGAATTGATACATACGAAGTTGATATGGATAATTGTCCATCTAAGGTGCTGGATATTCTAAATAAAATTAAAAACGAAATTGATCCTACATTGGCCTATAGAAGATCTTGTGCTCATGGTGTTTGTGGTTCTTGTGCTATGAATATGGGAGGAAAAAACGGACTTGCTTGTACAACTCCTCATGCAGAGATAGACGGTGACATCGATATTTATCCTCTACCTCATTTAAAAGTTAAAAGAGATTTGATTGGTGATTTAGATGGCTTATATAAACAATATCAATCTATTGAACCTTGGTTAAAAAATAACTCAACAAAACAGACAACAGAAATTTATCAGTCTAAAGAAGATAGAGCAAAACTTGATGGTGCTTACGAATGCATTATGTGTGCTTGCTGCTCTACATCTTGCCCAAGTTATTGGTGGAATGGAGATAAATATTTAGGTCCAGCAGTTCTGCTACAGGCATATAGATGGATTATTGATAGTAGAGATGAAGAGAGAAAAGCTAGATTAAAAAAAGTTTCAGATGAATTAAAATTATATAGATGCCATACAATATTAAATTGTACAAATGCATGTCCTAAGGGCTTGAATCCAGCAAAAGCTATAGCTGAATTAAAAAAAATGTTAGCAACAGCTAATGTTTAAATAGACTATTCGATATTTTTGATCTAAAACACCGTATTCATGAAATTAATAGAACACTTCGTAAACGGTAAAATAATTCCGGGATCTTCAGACAAAAAAGGAAAAGTTTTTAATCCAGCAACTGGCGAACAAGAGTCAGAGGTAAGACTTGCTTCAAAATCTGATCTAGACAGTGCTGTTGAGGTAGCAAAAAAAGCATTTGAAAGTTGGTCTTTAAAACCTGCTCTACAAAGAGCTAGAATAATATTTAAATTTAAAGAATTAATTGAAAAAAATTCTGATGAATTAACGAAGTTAATAGTTTCAGAACATGGAAAAGTTTATGAAGATGCAAGAGGCTCTTTAACTAGAGGACTTGAGGTGGTAGAATTTGCTTGTGGAATACCACATTTATTAAAAGGTGAGTTTTCAGAAAATGTTGGAACCAATGTTGATAGTTGGTCAATAAGACAACCATTAGGAGTTGTTGCAGGTATTACACCTTTTAATTTTCCTGCTATGGTCCCAATGTGGATGTTTCCAATAGCAATAGCTTGTGGAAACACTTTTATTCTTAAACCATCAGAAAAAGATCCTTCTTGCGCAATAAGATTAGCAGAATTACTTTCTGAGGCGGGTCTTCCAGAGGGAGTATTTAACGTAATAAATGGAGATAAAGAAGCTGTTGATGCAATTTTGGAAAACAAAGATATCAAAGCTGTTAGTTTCGTAGGATCTACTCCTATTGCAAAATATATTTATGAAAATTCAGCTAAAAATGAAAAAAGAGTTCAAGCTTTGGGTGGAGCAAAAAACCATTTAGTTGTTATGCCAGATTGTGATTTAGATGGTGCAGTAAATGGTTTAATGGGTGCTGCTTATGGTTCAGCTGGAGAAAGATGTATGGCTCAATCAGTTGCGGTTGCGGTTGGAGATATTGGTGATGAACTTGTATCAAGATTATCAAAAAAAGCTGAAGCTTTAAAAGTTGGTCCTGGAATGGATAAAGCATCAGAAATGGGACCTTTAGTTACAAAACAACATTTAGAAAAAGTTACAAGTTATGTTGATTTAGGTGTCAAGGAAGGCGCAAAGCTAGTGGTTGATGGAAGAGGTTTAAAACTTCAAGGTTATGAAAATGGTTTTTATATAGGTGGATGCTTGTTTGATCATGTAAATAAAGATATGAGAATTTACAAAGAGGAAATATTCGGTCCAGTCTTATCAGTTGTTCGAGTAAAAACTTTTGAAGAAGCTGCAAAATTAATTAACGACCATGAGTACGGAAATGGAGTTAGTATTTATACAAGAGACGGTGATGCAGGTAGAACTTTTGCAAGTAAAATTCAAGTAGGTATGGTTGGTATTAACGTGCCGATCCCAGTTCCAATGGCATTTCATAGTTTTGGTGGTTGGAAAAGATCATTATTTGGAGATAGCGGAATGCATGGTATGGAAGGAATAAAATTTTATACTAAACTTAAAACAGTAACATCCAGATGGCCTTCAGGTGTCCGATCAAATGCGGAATTTGTTATGCCAACAATGAAATAAAGGAAATAAATGACAAAAATATCTTTAATTGGTGCAGGCCAAATAGGTGGAACTCTTGCACATTTAATAGGAACAAAAGAATTAGTAAATGAAGTGATTTTATTTGATGTAGCTAGTGGTATTGCAAAAGGAAAAGCATTAGATATTGCACAATCTTCATCTGTAGATGGTTTCAATGTTAGGTTTTCAGGAACTGATAACTATGAGGATATAAAAGATTCAGATGTAATTATAATTACAGCAGGTGTTCCAAGAAAACCTGGAATGAGCCGAGACGATCTTCTTGGAATTAATTTAAAAATTATTAAACAAGTTGCTGAGGGGGTAAAGAAAAATGCTCCTAACGCTTTTGTGATCTGTATCACCAATCCTTTAGACGTTATGGTTATGGCATTTCAAAAATTTTCAGGTTTGCCATCAAATAAAGTTGTTGGTATGGCAGGTATTTTAGATAGTTCGAGATTTAAATTATTTTTATCATTAGAACTTAATGTGCCAGTAAGAGAAATTGAGGCAATGGTTATGGGTGGTCATGGTGACACCATGGTTCCTATGCCAAGATTTACAAAAATTTCAGGTAAACCATTGTTGGATCTTGTAAAGGATGGAAAGATTTCTTCAGAAAGAGTTGAGGAAATTAATCAAAGAACACGAGATGGTGGTGCGGAAATAGTTAAGTATTTAGAAAAAGGATCAGCCTTTTATGCGCCAGCAGCTTCAGGTGTTCAAATGGCAGAAGCTTATTTGAATGATCAGAAAAAATTATTACCCTGCGCTGTAAAATTAAATGGAGAATATGGTGTGAAAAATGTTTATGCAGGTGTTCCCGTTGTCATTGGAAAAGATGGTGTAGAAAAAATTGAAGAGATTGATTTAGATGAAAAAGAAAAAAAAGAATTTATGCATTCAATAGATGCTGTAAAAGCTTTATGGGAAGCTGCATCTAAAATAGATCCTGATTTATCTAAATAATAATGAATATTCACGAGCATCAAGCTAAACAAATATTAAAAAAATATGGAGCTGTAGTTCCCGAAGGAGTATTTGCGCTTAATGTTGATGAACTTATTCAAAAAGCAAAAGCACTCAAAACTGAGAAATATGTGCTTAAAGCACAAATCCATGCTGGAGGTAGAGGAAAAGCTGGTGGTGTAAAAATTTTATAGCCTGCTCTGAATGAAATGTTCCATGTGAGCCAGTAAATCCCTGACAAATTACTTTAGTATTTTTATTTACCAAAACCGACATTTTATTTTATCGCCTCAACAATTTTCTTAGCAGCGTCATCTAAATTTTCTGCAGAAATTAATTTTAATCCAGAATTATCAAGAATTTTTTTTCCTTCTTTGAAATTTGTGCCTGCTAATCTTACAACCAAAGGTACACTAATATTTATTTCTTTAGCTGCATCAACTACTCCTTGGGCAAGAACATCACATCTCATTATTCCTCCAAAAATATTAATTAAAATACCTTTAACATTTTTATCTGAGAGAATTATCTTTAATGCAGCAGATACTTTTTCTTTTGATGCACCACCACCTACATCTAAAAAATTTGCTGGCTCTTTACCATACAATTTAATTATATCCATTGTTGCCATTGCTAATCCTGCCCCATTCACCATACAGCCAATACTTCCATCTAGCTTGATATACGCAA
>CABZPD010000023.1 GCA_902527415.1 uncultured Pelagibacteraceae bacterium
TCAAGAACACTCGGTAGTACTGATTAGAGGCGGTAGGGTAAAAGATTTACCAGGTGTTCGTTATCATATTTTAAGAGGTAATTTAGATACTCAAGGTGTTGCAAATAGAAAACAAAGAAGATCTTTATACGGAACAAAAAAAGGTAAATAATGTCTAGAAAAAAAACTCAACCAAAAAAAAATGTAGTTCCAGATCCAAAATTCAAATCAACTATTATTCCTAAATTAATCAACAATATCATGTATGACGGCAAAAGAGGTATTGCTGCTAAAATAGTTTATGACGCTATAGATAAAATTAAAACAAAAACTAAAGATGAACCAATTAATATTTTTAATGAGGCAATTAACAATATCAAACCAACTGTAGAAGTTAGATCTAGAAGAGTTGGTGGTGCAACTTATCAAGTTCCTGTTGAGGTAAAAAGCAAAAGAGCACAAGCCTTAGCTATCAGATGGTTAGTTGAATCAGCAAGAAAAAGAAAAGATAAACACATGGCAGATAAAATTTTTAATGAGCTTTACGATGCTTATGAAAAAAAGGGTGCTGCTGTTAAAAAAAGAGAGGATGTACATAAAATGGCAGAGTCTAATAAGGCATTTGCTCATTTTAGGTGGTAATAAGATATGGCTAGAACTCATTCATTAGATAAATATAGAAACATTGGGATCATGGCCCATATAGATGCTGGTAAAACAACTACCACAGAAAGAATTTTATATTACACAGGTAAAAGTCATAAAATTGGTGAAGTGCACGATGGTGCAGCAACAATGGATTGGATGGAACAAGAACAAGAAAGAGGTATTACAATTACTTCCGCAGCAACTACTTGTTTTTGGAATGATCACAGAGTTAACATTATAGACACTCCAGGTCACGTAGACTTTACTATTGAAGTAGAAAGATCTTTAAAAGTTTTAGATGGTGCAGTAGCTGTTTTTGATGGTGTAGCAGGTGTAGAACCACAATCCGAAACAGTGTGGAGACAAGCGGATAAATACAAAGTTCCAAGAATTTGTTTTGTAAATAAGCTTGATAGAACAGGTGCTGATTTCTTTAGATGTGTAGACATGATTAGAGATAGATTGGGCGCTAAGCCATTAGTATTACAAGTTCCTATTGGAATTGAAGCTTCTTTAACTGGAGTTGTTGATTTAGTTAAAATGAAAGCTCAAGTTTGGAAAAATGAGGCTTTAGGTGCAGAATGGGAATACAAAGATATTCCTGATGATCTTAAAGAAATAACTGAAAAGTATAGAACAGAATTAATCGAAACTGCTGTAGAACAAGATGAAAAATTAATGGAATCTTACTTAAATGGAGACGAAATTAAGGAAGAAGATTTAGTTAAATGTATAAGAAAAGGAACATTAAATTTTAGTTTTGTTCCAGTTTTAACTGGATCTGCCTTTAAAAATAAAGGTGTTCAGCCTTTACTAGATGCAGTTGTCAACTACTTACCAAGTCCGGTTGATATTGGTTCAATTAAAGGAACAAAAGTTGGATCAGAAGATGAAATAGAAATGAAATTTGATGATGGTTCATCTTTTTCTGGTTTAGCATTTAAAGTTGCAAACGATCCTTTTGTAGGTTCTTTAACATTCGTTAGAATTTATTCTGGTACAATTAAGTCTGGAACTGCCGTATACAACTCTTCATCTGATAAGGAAGAAAGAGTTGGTCGTATGCTTTTAATGCATGCTAATTCAAGAGAAGATATTAAAGAAGCTAATGCAGGTGATATTGTTTCACTAGCAGGATTAAAAAATACTATGACTGGTCACACTTTATGTGACAAAGAAAATCCAGTGTTGTTAGAGCCAATGGAATTCCCAGAGCCAGTAATTGAAATAGCTGTAGAGCCAAAAACAAAAGGTGACCAAGAAAAAATGGGTGAAGCTTTAGCAAGATTAGCTAAGGAGGATCCGTCATTTAGAGTTTCTTCAGATGAAGAGTCAGGTCAAACAATTATTAAAGGTATGGGTGAACTTCACTTAGATATTATTGTTGATCGAATGAAAAGAGAATTTAAAGTAGAAGCAAACGTAGGTGCTCCACAAGTTGCTTACAGAGAAACTATAGAAAAATCAGCTGAGTATGAATATATACATAAAAAACAAAGTGGTGGTGCCGGTCAGTTTGCTAAAGTAAAATTATTTGTTGAACCTCAAGAACCTGGAAAAGGAAGAGAAGTTGAAAGTGCTATTAAAGGTGGCGCTATTCCAAAAGAATTTATTCCTGGTGTTGAAAAAGGTATTGAAACTGTTTCTGATAGTGGAATTTTGGCAGGTTTCCCAATGATTGATTATAAAGTAACTATTGTTGATGGTTTACATCACGATGTTGACTCAAGTGTTTTAGCTTTTGAACTTGCAAGTAGAGCATGTTTTAAAGAAGCTTGTACTCAAGGTGGTTTAAAACTTTTAGAACCAATAATGAGAGTAGAAGTTGTTACTCCTGAAGATTATATGGGAGATGTTATTGGAGATTTAAACAGTAGAAGAGGTCAAATTAGTACTCAAGAGCAAAGAGGAAATGCTACTGTAATTACAGCTATGGTTCCTCTAGCCAATATGTTTGGTTATATAAATAATTTAAGATCAATGTCTCAAGGCAGAGCACAATATTCAATGTTCTTTGATCATTATTCTAAAGTTCCTCAAAACGTTCAAGACGAAGTAACTAAAAAGGTAGCTGGATAATGGAAAAGCAAAATATAAGAATAAAATTAAGAGCTTACGATAATAAGGTTCTAGACGCTTCTACAGAGGAAATTGTAAACACAGTAAAAAGAACTGGGGCTACAATTAAAGGACCTATTCCATTACCTACAAGAATTGAAAGATATACTGTATTAAGATCACCTCACATAGATAAGAAAAGTAGAGAACAATTTGAATCAAGAACACACAAAAGATTAATAGATATTATTGAACCAACACCACAAACTGTAGAAGCTTTGATGAAACTTGATTTGGCTTCTGGTGTAGATGTGGAGATAAAAATTTAATCATGAGCGAGATAGCTTTATTAGGAAAAAAAATAGGAATGACAAGAGAGTTCTATAAATCTGGTCAATTAGTTCCTGTGACTGTACTTAAGGTTGAAAAAGCTAGAGTTATTCAGGTTATTGAAGAAGAAAAAAGAGGGTACAAGGCTGTTCAGCTTGGATATGGGAAAATTAAAAATTCAAAATTAACAAAAGCTATGAAAGGTGTTTTTGCTAAAAAAAATACTGAAGCTAAGAAAAAATTAAAAGAATTTAGAGTAAATGATACATCTGTTTACAAAGAGGGAAACGAGTTTGGTTTAGAAATATTCAAAGATATTAAATTTGTAGACACAAGATCAAAGACAATTGGTAAAGGTTTTGCAGGTGCAATGAAAAGACATAATTTTGGTGGTTTAAGAGCCAGTCACGGTGTTTCAATATCTCACAGAGCACATGGTTCAACTGGGCATAGTCAAGATCCAGGAAAAGTTTTTAAAGGAAAAAAAATGGCTGGTCATATGGGTGACAAGCTAAGAACAATGCAAAATATTGAAATAATAAAAACTGACTTAGAAAATGAACTTCTTTACTTAAAAGGATCAATACCTGGTTCAAAAAATTCTGAAGTAATGGTTAAAAAATCAATAAAAAATATAAGCAAAATGACAATTGGTGAGAAACAAGCAGCTGCTGAAGAGGCTAAAAAAACACCTGAGAAAAAGAAAAAATAATGAAATTAGATAAAATTAGTATAGACGGGAAAAAAGATAGTATTGAAGTTTTGGATAAGATTTTTTCTGCAAAAATTAATCATAAATTAGTTAGCGCTGTTCTTTATAAAACAAATGCTAATTACAAAGGAAGACACGCCAAAACTAAACAACAAAATGAAGTAAAAGGACCAACTTCAAAAATATATGCTCAAAAAGGGACTGGTGGTGCAAGGCATGCTAGTAGAAAAGCTCCTATATTTGTTGGCGGTGGTATTGCTCATGGACCAAAAGGTGAATTGGCCTATAAAAAAAGAAAACTAAACAAAACTGAGAAAAAACAAAGCGTAGCTTCACTAATTACAGAAAAAAATAATAATAAAAACTTATTAATCTTAAATGACTTTAGTTCAGAAATTAAAAAAACTAAAGAGATGAACTCAATTATTAATAAACTTGAAATTACAAATTCACTAATAATTCTAGACAAAAATTCAAAAGAAAAAATTGAAAAATCAGTAAGAAATATTCCAAATGTTAAAGTTACAGATGTAAATCATTTCAGTGCTTACGACATTATTAAATTTAAAAAAGTAGTTTTCACTGAAAGTTCAGTGAAAGAATTAGAAAAGAGATATTCATAAAATGGAAAAAATTCACTTATACGACAAAATTCTTTCTCCAGTGGTTACTGAGAAATCAACTAATTTGTCTGAACTGAATAAAATTGTTTTTAAAGTCCCAGATGGTGCAAATAAGAAAAATTTAAAAAAGAATATAGAAAAAATATTTAAAGTTAATGTGACTAAGATAAATATTATAAACAAACAAAACAGAACAAAAGTTACCAGAGGTAGAAAAGTAAAAGTATCTGGTTATAAAAAAGCAATAATAACTTTAAAAAAAGGTCAAAGTATTGATCTAACAACAGGAATTTAATAAATGGCATTAAAAACTTTTAAACCATACACAAAATCTACAAGAGGCACTATTTTAGTTGATAGAACTGGTTTATGGAAAGGTAAACCATTCAAGACCCTAGTCTCTCCAAAAAATGCCATGAAAGGTAGAAATAACAATGGTCATATTACCTCTATTAATAGAGCAGGTGGGCATAAAAAAATGTACAGACATGTTGATTTTTATAGAAAAAAATTCGACATGGAAGCTACAGTTGAAAGAATAGAGTATGATCCAAATAGATCATGTTACATCATGTTAGTTAAATTTGAGGATAATACGCATGCATACTTCTTAGCGCCACAAGAAATTAAAGTTGGAGATAAAGTTGAAAGCGGTTCTAAAAAAGAAATTAAAGTAGGTAATTGTATGCCATTGCAAGATATTCCTGTGGGTATAAATATACATAATGTCGAGATACAACCAGGTGGTGGTGGAAAAATAGCTAGAGCTGCTGGTTCATCAGTTACTATTAGTGGTCTAGATGGAAACTATAGTTTAATAAAATTAGCCTCAGGTGAAGTGAGAAAAATAGATTCAAGAGCTTTAGCTACAATTGGAATTTTAAGTAATCCAGATCAAAAAAATATTAAAATAGGAAAAGCAGGTAGATCAAGATGGTTGGGTAGAAGACCTCATACTAGAGGTGTTGTTAAAAACCCAGTTGATCACCCACATGGAGGTGGTGAAGGAAAATCTGCTGGAGGAAGACATCCTGTTTCACCTACAGGACAATCTGCTAAAGGTTTAAAAACTCGAGATAACAAGAGAACAGATAAATTTATAGTTAAGAGAAGAAATAAGAGGAAGGATACTAAGTAATGGCTAGAGCAGTTTGGAAAGGACCGTTTGTTGAAGAAAGCTTGATGAAGAAAGTTGACAAGTATAAAGACGATCCAAAGAAAATTCCTATTAAAACTTGGTCAAGAAAATCTACAATTTTGCCTGATTTTGTAGGTGTAAGCTTCCAAATTTATAATGGCAAAAAATTTATACCAATAACTGTTTCAGAAGATATGGTTGGACATAAACTAGGTGAGTTTGCACCAACAAGAACGTTCTTTGGTCATACACCAGCTGATAAAAAAGCTAAACCAGCAACAGCAGAGAAGAAATAATTATGGGCAAGAAAAAGAAAATAGATAAATCTAACGAAAAAACAGTGAAATCTGTTAATAACGGTATTAGATCAAGTGTCAGAAAGCTAAATCCAATACTAAAAAGTATTGTTGGCAAAAAAGTTGATGTTGCAATTAGAGATTTACAGTTTTCAGAAAAAAGAGTTACTAGAGATGTTAGAAAAACTATCAGTTCAGCAGTAGCCAATGCTGAAAATAATTTTCAATATGATATTGATAAATTAATAGTTAAAGAAGCATATTGTGGAAAAAAAATAGTTATGAAAAGATTTAGACCAAGAGCCAAAGGAAGAGCGGCACCAATATTAAAACCTTGGTCAACTGTTACAATAATATTATCAGAAGCAAAACAAATGGAGAAGCATGGGGCAAAAAGTTAATCCTGTAGGTTTTAGATTGGGTGTCAACAGAGGATGGGACTCTGTATGGTATGCTAAGAAAAAAGATTTTGGAAATTACCTAATCGAAGATTTTAAAATTAGGGAATATATCAAGAAAAATGTAATCAATTCTGGTGTGTCCAAGGTAATGATCGAGAGAACATCTAATAAATGTTATGTTACAATATATACTTCTAGACCTGGATTTGTTATTGGGAAAAAAGGAAGTGATATAGACAAAATTAAAAACAATCTTTCAAAACTCACAACAAATGAAGTTAATCTAAATATTAAAGAAGTTAAAAAACCAGAAACTAATGCTTATTTAGTAGCTGAAAACATAGCTCAGCAGCTTGTTAAAAGAATTTCTTATAGAAGAGCTATGAAAAGAGCAATGCAATCATGTATTAGATTGGGTGCCAAAGGAATAAAAGTTTCAGTTAGTGGAAGACTTGGTGGAAATGAAATAGCAAGAACAGAGTGGTTAAGAGATGGTAGCATTCCATCACACACTTTAAGAGCTGATATAGATTATGCTGAGGCGGAGGCTCTTACAACGTACGGAATTATTGGTATTAAAGTTTGGATTTATAAAGGCGAAGTCTTTGCTAGAGAATTTAGCCAAGAGACAAATAAGGTAACACCAAAGGAAGGTAAACAATAATGCTTCAACCAGTAAGAACAAAGTGGAGAAAAGCGCATAAAGGTAGAATTCATGGTACCGCTACTAGAGCAAGTACTATTAACTATGGTGCTTACGCGTTAAAAGCTTTACAGCCTGAAAGAGTTACCGGAAAACAGATTGAAGCTGCAAGAGTTGCTTTAACAAGACATATGAAAAGACAAGGAAGAGTTTGGACAAGAATATTTCCAAATATACCAGTTTCAAAAAAACCAATTGAAGTCAGAATGGGTAAAGGAAAAGGTTCACCTGAGTACTTTGCATGCAGAGTAAAACCAGGAAGAATATTATTTGAAGTTGATGGTGTTTCTGAACAAATTGCAAAAGAAGCTTTATACAAAGCGTCAGCAAAATTACCTATTAAGACTAAAACAATTAAGAGATTTGCATAATGAAAAAACAAGAAATTAAAAAATTATCAAAGGATGAAATTGTGAAGAACATAGATAAGCTTAAAAAAGATCTTTTTAATTTCAGATTTCAAAAAATGAATTCACAAGTAACAAACCCAGCTAAAATTGGGGAAACTAGAAAAACAATAGCAAGATTAAAAACAATTTTAAAAGGAAAAGCAAATGCCTAAAAAAATACTTACAGGTGTAGTTATAAGCGATAAACCAAATAAAACAGTTACTGTTATGGTAGAACGTAAATATTCTCACCCAGTTCTAAAAAAAGTAATCAGAGTTAGAAAAAACTATAACGCTCATGATGAAAATAATAAGTTCAAAACTGGTGACAAAGTTTCAATTATTGAGAGTAAACCTTTTTCTAAAAATAAAAAATTTCAAGTTATGGAGAGTACAAAGTAATGATTGGTGTTCAAACAGAATTACAAGTAGCTGATAATACTGGTGCAAAAAGAATTGAGTGCATTAAAGTTTTAGGTGGTTCAAAAAGAAGATATGCTAGTATTGGTGACACAATTGTAATTGCAGTTAAAGAGGCGATGCCTAAAGGAAAAGTTAAAAAAGGATCTGTCCATAAAGCTGTCGTTGTGAGAGTTAAAAAGGGAATTCATAGAAATGATGGTTCTAAAGTAAGATTTGATAATAATGCTGCTGTGTTAGTTGATGACAAAGGGGAGCCAGTAGGAACAAGGATTTTTGGTCCAGTTACAAGAGAATTAAGAAGCAGAGGTCAAATGAAAATTATTTCATTGGCACCGGAGGTTTTATAGTGATTAAAAAAGGTTTGAAAGTAAGAGTTTTAACTGGAAAAGATAAAAAAAAAGAAGGTGAAGTTATTGAAATAGATAGAGTCAATAACAGAGCTAAAGTTAAAGAAATTAACATGGTTAAAAAACACGTAAAAACAACAAAAGAGAAAAAAGGTGGAATTTTTCCTAAAGAGAGCTTTATTCATATTTCTAACTTGAAACTAATTGATGAAAAAGCGGCAAAGAAAAAAGAGGCTAAAAAATAATGACACCAAGATTAAAAGAAATATTCAATAAAGAAATTCAGCCTGCACTAAAAGATCAGTTTGGATTTAAAAATATTTATATGGCTCCAAGAATTGAGAAAGTTGTTTTAAATATGGGTCTTGGTTTAGATGCTACAGATTCTAAGATTTTAAAATCATGTGAAGAAGATATGGCTAAAATTACTGGACAAAAACCAGTAACAACAAAATTTAAAAAATCAGTTGCGAACTTTAAAACAAGAAAAGGATCAAACGCTGGTCTAAAAGTAACATTAAGAAAAAATAGAATGTATGAATTCTTAGACAGATTAGTGAATATTGCATTACCAAGAATTAAAGATTTTAGAGGTTTGTCTCCGAAAGGCTTTGACAAATTTGGTAATTATACATTTGGAATTAAAGAACATATAATTTTCCCAGAAGTAAGCTTTGACAGAGCAGACAAAGTTAGAGGTTTAGATATAGTAATAGTTATTAAAGCAATAAACAAAGAGCATAGTTTTGCATTATTAGAAAAAATGAATTTTCCATTTATTAAAAAAGGAGATAATTAAACATGGCAAAGTTAAGTGCGGTTAATAAAAATAAAAAAAGAATTAAGCTTTCAGATAGACTTTATAAGAAAAGACAAGCATTAAAGAAGATTGTAATGGATAAAAAGATTCCATTAGAAGAAAGATTTAAAGCGCAACAAAAATTATCAAAACTGCCAAGAAACTCGGCTAAAATAAGAGTTATGAATAGATGTGAGATTACTGGAAGACCTCACGGTGTTTACAGAAAATTAAAGATTTCAAGAATTGCATTAAGACAATTAGGATTACAAGGAAAGATACCTGGTTTAGTTAAATCTAGCTGGTAGAAAGGAGAATTATGAGTTTAAGTGACCCAATAGGAGATATGATTGCTAGAGTTAAGAATGCTCAAGCCAGAAATCATAAAAAAGTAGAATTACCTTCATCAAATTTTAAAACAAAAATTGCAGATATACTTAAAAATGAAGGTTTCATAAAAGATTTTAAAGTAAGTTCTGAGGAAAAAAAACCAATGTTATCATTAGAACTTAAGTATCATTCTGGAAATCCTGTTATTAGTGCTTTTGAAAGAGTATCAAAACCAGGAAGAAGAATTTTTTCATCTGCAGATAGCTTGCCTAAAATAAATAATGGTTTAGGAATTGCTATTGTGTCAACTCCAAAAGGAGTAATGACTGATATAGATGCAAGAAAACAAAAAGTTGGTGGTGAAATAATTTGTAAGGTATTTTAATGTCTAAAATAGGTAAAATAAACATATCGATCCCAGAAAAAGTAAAAGTTGCTTTAGCTGGTAATATTATAAATATTGAAGGACCCTTAGGTAAAAAATCAATCAATGTTGATTTAGATATGTTTAATTTAGACATAATTGAAGGAAAAGAAATTTCTATTAAACCAAAAAAAGTAGATCAAAATTCAAAAAGACTTTGGGGAATGAATAGAAGTTTAATCAATAATGCTGTAATTGGATCAAGTACAGGTTATGAAAAAACTTTAGAATTAGTTGGTGTTGGTTATAGAGCAGCGTTAAAAGGAAATCAGTTAAATTTACAATTGGGTTATAGTCATGATATCAATTTTGACATACCAGAGGGCATTAAAATTGCTGTTGAAAAACAAACAACATTAAAAATTACAGGATCTGATAAGCAGCTAGTTGGTGAAGTTGCATCTAAAATCAAAACATTAAGAAAAATCGAACCATACAAAGGAAAAGGTGTTAGAGAAAAAGGACAATATGTTCTTAAAAAAGAGGGAAAGAAAAAGTAATGAAACTAAACACTAGTATTAGAAAAAGATTTAGAGTTAGCAATAAAGTTAAAAGAGTTGCTTCAAAAGATAGATTTAGATTAAGTATTTCTAGATCATCAAAAAATATTTCAGCACAAATAATTGATGATACAAAAAATGTAACTTTATTATCAGCTTCATCTGTAGAAAAAGATCTTAAATCATCTGATAAAGTTAATAAAACTGAATTATCTAAATTGGTCGCTCAAAAATTAGCTAAAAAAGCTCAAGAGAAAAAAATTACTAAAATTTACTTTGATAGAGGTTCATATAAATATCACGGTAGAATTAAAGTTTTTGCAGAAACTCTGAGAGAAAACGGGATGGAATTTTAATTATGGAAAATATAAAAGATAAAAAAACTGACGATATATTAGAGAAATTAGTTCACATAAATCGTATTACCAAAGTTGTTAAGGGTGGAAGAAGATTTGGATTTTCAGCGCTTGTAGTTGTTGGAAATCAAGCAGGTAAAATTGGTATAGCTCATGCAAAAGCTAAACAAGTACCTGATGCTATTAAAAAAGCAAATGAAATGGCAAGAAGAAAACTTACTCATATACCATTAAGAGAAGGTAGAACAATACATCATGACGTTAAGGCAAAAGATGGCTCTGGTAGAATAGTGTTAAGAGCTGCTTCTAAAGGAACAGGTATAATAGCAGGTGGTCCAGTTAGGGCAGTATGTGAAGTTTTGGGAGTAAAAGATATTGTTGCAAAATCTATGGGAACTTCTAATGCTCACAATGTTATTAGAGCTACAATGAAAGCATTGATGAAACAAAGTTCACCAAAACAAATATCAGCAATAAGAAATAAAAAAATTTCTGAAATAATTGAAAAAAGAGGATAATGATTACTTTAAATAATAGAGAAAAAATTAATAAATCTAAAATAAGAGTCGGTAGAGGAATTGGTTCCGGAAAAGGCAAAACATCAGGAAGAGGTGTTAAAGGTCAAAAATCAAGATCTGGAGTAGCTATAAAAAGTTTTGAAGGTGGCCAAATGCCATTATACAGAAGACTTCCAAAAAGAGGTTTTAATCCAATATCAAAAGAGAATGTTGCAATTTTAAATCTAGATAAAATTCAATCTTATATAGACAAGAAAAATATCAATCCAAATGAAGTATTAAACACTGAATTATTAAAAAAACTTAAATTAATAAATAAAAACTCAAAAAAATTAAAAATTTTAGGATCTGGGGAAGTAAAAGATAAAATTAATATTGAAGCTGACCTGGCCTCTAAATCAGCAATAGAAAAACTAGAAAAAATTGGTGGATCTATTCAATTAAAAAAATAGTTTGTTTATATGAGTGCATCATCATCAACAAATGATTTAAGAAATAGAATTATATTTACTATTTTAATATTAGCCGTTTATAGATTTGGAACTTTTGTACCTTTGCCTGGAATAGATCCTGAGCAATTGAAAATAATGATGGAAGGTAACCAAAAAGGGTTGCTAGGTATGTTTAATGTTTTTGCAGGAGGTGCAGTAAGCCGGATGGCAATATTTGCATTAGGTATAATGCCTTACATTTCTTCTGCAATTATAGTACAGCTTTTAACAGGGGTTTCTGATTATTTTAAAAATCTAAAAGCTCAAGGTGAGACAGGAAGAGCCAAAATTACACAAATCACTAGATATGGAACAGTATTACTTGCAACAGTTCAAGGATACGGATTATCTGTCGGCCTAGAGTCGTCGGCTGACTTAGTAATTAACCCAGGAGCTTTTTTTAAAATCACTACTGTTACAACAATTGTTGCGGGAACAATATTTTTAATGTGGCTAGGAGAACAAATTACTCAAAGAGGTATTGGAAACGGTATATCGTTAATAATTTTTGCTGGTATTGTAGCAGAAATTCCAAGAGCTTTGGTTACAACTTTTGAATTAGGTAGAACGGGTGCGGTTTCAACATTTATGATCTTAGCTATATTTGTTCTATTAATAGTTACAATTCTTTTTGTAGTTTTTATGGAAAGAGCATTAAGAAAAATTCTTATTAATTATCCAAAAAGACAAATGGGAAACAAAATGTATGGTGGGGAGTCATCACATTTACCTTTAAAAATAAATCAGGCTGGAGTAATACCTGCAATTTTTGCTTCTGCACTTCTATTACTACCAGTAACATTCTCAAATTTCTCATTTTCTAACAATGAAACGTTTTTAAACTTGAGCTCTTATTTTACGCAAGGTCAACCTCTTTATATGTTGCTGTATGCGTCAGGAATAATATTTTTTACTTTTTTTTATACGTCTATAACATTCAATCCAACTGAAACTGCTGAGAATCTTAGGAAGTATGGAGGTTTCGTACCAGGAATTAGACCAGGCGAAAGTACTGCGTTGTATATTGAAAATATTTCAACAAAATTAACTACGATTGGTGCTCTATATTTAACTCTAGTTTGTTTGATGCCGGAATTTTTAATTGCAAACTATCCAATACCTTTTTATTTAGGTGGTGCATCTATATTAATTGTTGTTGTAGTAGCTATCGATACTGTAACACAAATACAAACAAGATTAATGAGTTCACAATACGAACAACTGATTAAAAAAACAAAATTTGGTAAGTAAGTGAATATAATTTTATTTGGACCTCCTGGTGCTGGAAAAGGTACTCAGTCTAAATATCTCGTAAATAAATTAAATGCTTTTCAAATTTCAACAGGTGATCTTTTAAGAGAAGAAATCAAAAAAAATTCAGAAATTGGTAAAGTAATAACCAATGACATGAGGAATGGAAAATTT
>CABZPD010000024.1 GCA_902527415.1 uncultured Pelagibacteraceae bacterium
AGATATTTACCAACATGTTCTGAATACAGCATCGATGCTTTAAAAGAATACGGTTTTTATAAAGGTTTATTAATTAGTATAAAAAGAATTTTATCCTGCCATCCAATTAAATTTTTAGGGGGTGGCGAAGGGTTTGATCCAGTTAGAAAAGAAACAAAGGATAATAAATAATGGAAACTAGAAATATAATTGCTGCCATAAGTTTATCAGCTGCTGTAATTATATTGTACTCGCTATTTTTTGCACCACCTCCTGTAACGAAAGAAAATTTAGCTGAAAAAACTAAGACTGAACAGAATTCAGACGCACCTAGTCTCGATCAAAAAGAAAACGTAACCGAAATTTCACGAGAAGAAGCGTTGCAACAAAGTGAAAGAATTAAATTTGAAAACCAAAGTATTGTTGGATCTATTTCATTAAAGGGGGCCGCAATAGACGATCTAACTTTCAAAGAATATAATGTTAATTTGGAAAGCGATGAAAAAGTAAAATTTCTTGCACCACGAAGCTCTAAAGAAGGCTATATAATAGAAAGTGGTTTTATAACTACTGATAAAAATATCGATATTCCAAATGCAGATTCAATTTGGTCAGTTTCTGGGAATAAAAAATTAACTGATCAATCTCCTATAAAACTAAGTTGGACTAATGATCAAGGCATTACTTTTGAAAAAGAAATTGCATTAGATGATAAGTTTTTATTCACAATAAAACAAAGAGTTTTAAATTCTACTGATAAAAACTATGACTTCTATTCTTATGGACAAATTATAAGGAATCAAATCCCAGAAGGTTTAACCGATTTTTACATTCTTCATGAAGGCCCTATCGCTACATTAGACGAAGAATTAATTGAGGAAGATTATGACGATATTGAAGAGAAAAAATTCTCAAGAACTGCCCAAAAAGGATGGTTAGGTCTAGGAGATAAATATTACATATCAACTCTAATTCCACCAAGAGAAAAAGAATTTAAAACTACGATGGATTACAAAAACAAGTACAGAATAAACTTTGTTACAACAGAACCATTAGAGTTAACTGGAAACTCTTCTATAGAAGAAAACTTGCAAGTAATAGTAGCTGCAAAAAGAGTTGATGTAATTGATGGGTACGCAGAATCATTAAAAATTGATAAATTTGATCTTACGATTGATTGGGGATTCTTATACTTTTTAACACGTCCTTTGTTTACTGCTTTAGAATATTTCTTTAAAATATTTGGTAATTATGGATTAGCAATTATTGCTGTTACCGTTTGTATTCGTGTAGCATTTTTTCCACTTGCTAATTTTTCATTCAGAAGCATGGCTAAAATGAAAGCTCTTCAGCCAGAGATGGTAAGACTTAAGGAAGTACACAAAGATGACAAGATGAAATTGCAACAAGCAATGATGGCTCTTTACAAGAAGGAAAAAGTAAATCCCATGTCTGGATGTTTTCCAATTCTGATTCAAATACCTGTATTTTTTGCTTTGTATAAAGTTTTATTTGTAACGATAGAAATGCGTCATATGCCTTTTTATGGTTGGATCCAAGATTTAAGTGCTAAGGATCCTACTTCTATATTTAATTTATTTGGATTGTTTCCTTATGACGTACCTTCTTTCCTTGTAATCGGAGCATGGCCAGTTGCTATGGGAGTATCAATGTGGGTACAACAAAAGTTAAATCCAGCTCCAACAGATCCAATGCAAGCAAAAATATTTATGTTCTTCCCTTTATTTTTAACAGTAATTTTAGCACCATTCCCAAGTGGGCTAGTAATTTATTGGACAGTTAATAACATTTTAACAATGGCTCAACAGGTTGTAATAATGAAACGTACAACAGTTAAAACTGTAACCTAATTAAAAAATAATAAATGGACCTTGAAAAGATATTACCTAAAAATGGGCCACCAATTAATGAAGTAACTAAATATATTGAAAAATACAAAAATGATTTAATTGTAATTAAATACGGTGGAAACGTTTTAATTGATAGAAACGTATTTAATAATTTTATAACTGATCTTAGTGTTTTAAATAAATTAGGCCTTGCAACTGTGGTAATTCATGGCGGTGGACCTAGAATTAAAAGAGAGCTAGAAAAATCAAATATTCAATCAAAATTTATAAGAGGACTAAGAGTAACTGACAAAAGTATAATTGATATTGTTGAATCTGTTTTGATTGATTTTAATAATGATATTGTTGGTTCTTTAAAAGACAAAGGCACAGAGGCAATCTCTATTCACACAAAAAATAATAATGTTATAAAAACTATACCAGAAGCAGAAGAGCTAGGATTTGTAGGAATACCAAATGAGATTAATAATGAACAAATATTAAATATAATTAATCAAAATAAAATTCCTATAATTTCTCCATTAGGATTAGGTAAAGAAAACCAAACATATAATATTAATGGAGATACTGCAGCAATGGCCGTAGCAAAATCTTTAAAATCAAGAAGACTTTTATTGATGACGAATGTTGATGGTGTTCTAGATAAAAATAAGAAATTAATAGAGGAAATTTCTTCATCTGAGGTTCTTAAAATGATTAAAGATGAAACTATTACAGAAGGTATGATACCTAAAATAAACGCGTGCTTAGACGCCGTAAATAATGGTGTAACAGCAGTTGGTATAATCAATGGCACAAAGCCACATTCGTGTTTATGGGAAATATTCTCTGACAAAGGCTCTGGGACCCTAATAAGACAATGAAAGAATTAAAGAATATCAAAAACATATTATTTGATTGTGATGGGGTACTCTATAGTGATCTTGAAGGAGTATTTGGTCAAGTAAGTAAAAAAATGACTCAATATATTTCGAATAAATTAAATGTAGATTTAAAAGAGGCAAAAGAATTACAAACAAATTATTTTTATAAATATAACACTAGTCTTAATGGTTTAATGATACATCACGATATACCTCCAAGAGAATTTTTAGACTATGTGCATGATATTAATTTAGATTTTTTAGAAAAAGATACTGCTTTAAGGAATGAGCTTGAAAATATTAATCTAAACAAATTTGTCTTTACAAATGGCAGTAAAGAACATGTTAAAAATATTACTACTCACTTAGGAATTGATGATCAATTTGACGGTGTATTTGATATTGTTGATGCTGAGTACAGTCCAAAACCTGAGGCAAAAGCATTTGATCTGATGGTCAAAAAATTTCAAATTGATCCAACTGAGACACTTTATATTGAAGATATCGCAAAAAACTTATCTATAGGAAAAGAAAGAGGAGCAAAAACAGTTTGGTTAATCAATGATGAATACTGGGGGAAAAAAGAGTCTGATGAAGAGTATATTGATTACAAAATTGAAAATCTTTCTTTATTTTTAAAAGAAATAAGGTTATTAAAAAACTCATAAAACTATGAGTATTGAGAAAATTATAAATGAAGCTTGGGAAAATAAAGACCAAGTAAGTCAAAATTCAGATAAATCTTTAAAGGATGCTGTTAATCAAATTATTGATGATTTAGACAGTGGAAAAGTAAGAGTAGCTGAAAAGATCAATGGTGAATGGGTTACACATCAACATCTAA
Source organism: uncultured Pelagibacteraceae bacterium (assembly GCA_902527415.1). Classification (GTDB taxonomy): domain Bacteria; phylum Pseudomonadota; class Alphaproteobacteria; order Pelagibacterales; family Pelagibacteraceae; genus Pelagibacter. The sequence goes on from CABZPD010000024.1 coordinate 3,558, forward strand.
AAAAAGCTATCATGTTAAGCTTTAGAATGTACCCAATGGAAAATTTAAATGGTCCATATAGTAGCTGGTATGACAAAGCTCATTTACTTAAAGGAAAAACAGCTGGATGGACAAAAGAAGATCATGAAAAAGCTGGTTTTAGAATGGTGCCTAATTCACCTGTAAGAAAAGGATCATTTGTTGGAAAGAATGCAGTTTTGATGCCATGTTATGTAAATATTGGTGCTTATATTGATGAAGGAACAATGATGGATACATTTAGTCGTGCAGGAAGTTGTTGTCAGATTGGAAAAAATTGTCATATCTCAGCTGGTACTGGAGTTGGAGGAGTATTAGAACCTGCTCAAGCATTACCTACAATTATTGAAGACAATGTTTTCTTAGGAGCAATGTCAGAAGTAGTAGAAGGTGTAATAGTTGGAGAAGGCTCTGTCCTGAGTATGGGAATGTATATTGGACAATCAACAAAAATTGTTAATAGAAAAACTGGTGAAATAACTTATGGAAAAATCCCACCCTATTCAGTGGTAGTTCCAGGATCCTTGCCGGATAAAAACAATCCACAAGCGCCATCTTTGTATTGTGCGGTAATAATTAAACAAGTTGATGAAAAAACAAGATCAAAAACATCAGTTAACGATCTTTTAAGAGATTGAACATGCCAACAATAAATGAATTAAAATTAGCTAAAGAGCTAATTAGGTTTCCATCTGTTACAAAAACTGATGCTGGTGTAATTAAATTTTTAGAAAAAAAATTAAAAAAACTTGGCTTTAAAACTAAAATACTCGAGTTCAAAGATAAAAACAGTTATCCTGTAAAAAATCTTTATGCAAGACTTGGTACCACAAGTCCAAATTTTTGTTATGCAGGCCATTTGGATGTAGTACCACCTGGTAATTTAAATGATTGGACTGTTAATCCCTTTAAACCTGCAGTTAAGAAAGGATACTTAATTGGCAGAGGTGCAAATGACATGAAAAGTTCAATAGCTGCATTTGTTACTGCGGTAAGTAACTTTTCTGAGGTAAACAAAAAATTTGGTGGCTCCATCAGCCTTCTAATTACTGGAGACGAAGAAGGAATTGCAATTAATGGGACGAAAAAAGTTGTTGAGTATTTGAGAAAAAGAAAAGAAAAAATAGATTTTTGTCTAGTTGGAGAACCTACTAATCCAAATAAATTAGGAGAAATGATTAAAATCGGTCGTAGGGGTAGTATGAATGGAAAATTGTCTATCATTGGTATTCAAGGTCATGTAGCTTACCCTAACAGAGCAAACAATCCATCTACATCTTTAGTCCAAATACTAAAAGAGTTGAAAGAAATTAAATTTGATAAAGGAACAAAAGATTTTCAACCTACAAATTTAGAAATAACAAAAATTAATATTGATAATTCAGCTGATAATGTAATTCCAGGATTAGCTAGTGCATCCTTTAATATTAGATTTAATAACAAACACACATCTTACAAATTAAAAAACAAAATTAATAAAATAATAAAACAAATTTGTAATAAAAATAAATCAAAATATAAAATTGAATATAGTGTTTCTGGTGAGGCCTTTTTAACTAAGCCTAACAAAACTACATTTATGATTCAAAATACAATTAAAAAAGTTACTAAAATTAAACCAAAATTATCAACAACTGGTGGCACGTCGGATGCTAGATTCATAAGAAAAATTGCTCCATGTTTAGAATTTGGATTAGTGGGAAAAACTATGCATAAGGTAGGAGAATGTGTGTCCTTATCTGATTTAAAAAGATTAACTTTAATTTATACTAAAATCTTAGATAACTACTTTAAGTGAAAACTGGTTTAATTACATCAGATACATCTCAAAATCATGATACAGGTCCTGGGCATCCAGAGCAAATAGCAAGAGTATCAGTCATAATAGAAAATTTTAAAAAACTGAATAATAAAAATCTTATATGGAAGAAACCATCTAAAGTTTCAGATGATATTCTATTAACCACACATGAAAGTAATTATTTAGATTTAGTAAAAAGTTCTTTTCCAAAAAAAGGATTTTCTTCACTTGATGGTGATACAATCATTTCACCTGGAAGCAAAGATGCAACTTTCGATGCAGTTGGATCAATAATTACTGCAATTGATGGAGTGGAAAAAAAAGAATTTAGAAATGCATTTTGTGGTGTTCGACCTCCTGGACATCATAGCTCACAAAATAAGGCTGCTGGTTTTTGCATTTTAAATTCAGTAAGTATTGGTGCAAATTATTTGTTAAAAAAATATAAATATAAGAAAGTTGCAATAATAGATTTTGATGTACATCATGGAAATGGAACGCAGGATATTTTTTATGAAAATGAAAATGTTCTTTTTGTATCAACACACCAATATCCTTACTACCCAGGAACTGGTTCAGAACAAGAAAGAGGTAAATTTAACAATATCTTTAATATACCTTTGCCAGCTGGCATAAGTTCAGAAGAATATTTAAACGTATTTGACCGCGTATTAAAAAAATTAGAAGAGTTTAAACCAGAATTTATATTAATTAGCGCTGGTTTTGATGCCCATGAGGATGATCCTCTTGCTCAATTTAATTTAAAAACAGATGATTATTTCACTATTACCAAAAGAATATTAGAGGCTTCTAAAAAATTTTGTAATGGAAAAGTTGTTTCAATTTTAGAGGGCGGTTATGACCTAAATGCACTTCGAGACAGCACTAAAAGACATGTTGATGCTCTTTTAGAATTTAATTGATAATTCTTAAGAAAACTCTAAATAAAAAATTTCATGAAGTTATATAAAATAAAAAAATCTGGTATTGATAATAAAGGAAGAGGACTTTATGCAACTCGTGACATTAAAGAGGGAACCAAAATAATTGACTATGTTGGAAAACTTATAACAAAAAAACAAACACAAGATTCTGATAAATACGATAATAATAAACCAATATATTTATTCACAATAAATAAAAGATACGATCTAGATGGAGATTTTCCATGGAATACCGCAGGTTTAATTAATCATTCTTGTGATAATAATTGTGATTATGATGGAAAGGGATTGAAAATTTGGGTCAAAGCAATCAAAGATATTAAAAAAGGTGAGGAGTTTACCTGTGATTATGGATTTGGTTATGATGAAAATTACAAACAATTTCCTTGTAAATGTAAATCAAAAAACTGTTGTGGGTATATTGTAAGAGCTGAGTCTAGATGGCGAATAAATAAAAAGTTTGCTATGAGCAATAAAAATAAATTAATAAAGAACTCTAAATAAAAATAAACCACTTGGTGGTGCTGGAGGAGCACACAGCGTTCTTTTTTTTGACTTAAATCTCTTTTCAAAAGTTTTCAAATCCCATTTAGTTTCTCCCAAGTATTTTAAACAACCAACCATAGATCTAACCTGGTGTTGTAAAAATGATTGAGAACTAAATTGAAATTCAATTTTATTTTTTGATGATTTAATTTTGATCGATTTAATAGTTTTAATTGGACTTTTAGCGTGGCAGCTTGAAGATCTAAAAGTTGAATAATCATTAGTTCCTAATAGCTTTTTTGCACCCTTTTTCATTAATTCTAAATTTAAAGGCCTACGAACATGCCATGCTCTATTTTTTTCAATTATTGGTTGGCTTATTTGATTAAAAATAAAGTATTTATAAATTCTTTGTTTTGCTGAAAATCTAGCATGAAATTTATTATTTCTTTTTTTTATATTTTTAATTGCAATGTCTTTTAAATTTAAAAAATGATTAATGGATTTTAAAAATTTAATTTTATCAGTTATTTTATTTTTGCAATCAAAGTGTGCAGATTGCTCAAATGCATGAACCCCTGAATCAGTTCTTCCTTGACCATGTAAAATAATTTTTTCTTTTAATAATTTAGATAATTTTTCTTGAATTAATCCTTGAATTGTTGGGCCCTTTTTTTGGACTTGCCATCCTCTAAAATTTGTCCCTACATACTCAATAAGTATTTGGTATCTATTCATTATAAAAATGAACCCTTTTTAATTTGTGTTCCCAAAACAAATTCTCCAATACTTTGAGGCTTTTTTCCTTGTTTTTGTATTTCTTTAATTTTTACTGATTTTTTATCTCCACATGAAATTTCTAAATGGTCAGATAAAACCTCACCTGGTTTTCCTTGTGCTTGTCCAATTTCTGCTTTTAATATTTTATATCTCTCACCGTTAAACATGAAATAAGCACCCGGAACAGGATAAAGTCCGTTTATTTTACCAATTATAATTTTAGCATCTTCTTTCCAATTAATCTGCCCCTCTAATTTTTGAATTTTTGATGCGTATGTAGCTGATGAGTGATCTTGTTCTATAAAATTTGCTTTATCCTCATATATATCATCTATATTATCTAAAATTTTCTCTGCAGCTAAACTTGATAGCTTTTCATTAATATCTTCAGCATTTAAATTATTTTCTATATTAATTTTATAAACATTACATACCGGTCCTGTATCTAGTTCCTCCCCTATTTTCATAATACTAATTCCTGTCTCTTTATCTAAATTCATAATTGATCTTTGGATAGGAGCAGCACCTCTCCATTTTGGAAGAATAGATGCGTGTATATTGATAAATCCTTTTTTAGTTAAATTTAAATATGACTTCGGTATAATTTGACCATAAGCAACAACTATTGCCAAATCTGCCTCTAAAGATTTAAAATATTCTAATTCATCTAAATTTTCTTTTAACGAATTTGGTGTTCTAAATTCTATATTTAAAGTCTCTGAAATTAATTGAATTGGTGACTTGTTAATTTTTTGACCTCTTTTAGATTTTTGAGGTGGTTGTGTATAAACACAAGAAATAGGATATCCATTTTGATAAAGTGATTTTAAAATTGGAACAGCAAACATGGGTGTACCCATAAAAACTATTTTTTTTAACATTGATTAAGCTTCTACAGAAGTAGATTTTAATTTTGATAATTTTTTAATTATCATTGACCTTTTTAATTTTGAAAGATAATCAATAAATAGAATCCCCTCTAAATGGTCCATCTCGTGCTGAATACATGTTGCCAGAAGACCTTCGGCTTTTAGCAATTTCTTTTCTCCATCGTAATCAAGATATTCTACTTCACACTTGCTAGGTCTATCAATTTCTGCAAACTGATTTGGCACAGAAAGACATCCTTCTTCATAAGTTGCTTTTTCAGGATCTTTATTTTTGATAACCGGATTTACGAAATATCTTGGCTCTTTTTTGCTCTCATCTTTACTTATATCCATTACAATAATTCTCTTTGGTACACCAACTTGTATCGCCGCGAGACCAATTCCGTTTGCGTCATACATTGTCTCTAGCATATCATCCATTAATTTTTGTTCTTCTTTACCAACACGATCGACTGGTTTAGAAATTTGTCTAAGTAATTTATTAGGTTCTGTTATTATAGTTCTGATAGCCATAACTTGATTTTATTATAATTTTTATACTTTTAAAGGAAGAACTTTAAGCAATAGTTTGTTTCTAATTAAATCAACATTTAATTGATTTAAAGTATTGATAATAAAATAAACTGTATCTTCATCAATATTTTCAATTTTGTCAGGTCCAATTACCTCGATTATTCTCAACAATGCGGCACCAATCTCATTATTATCTATCATTGTTTGAATATCGGCAGGCATTTCTGATTGCTTCACCTCATAAAGACTGTCATATTTTTTTGAAATTTCAACTCCATCAGATTTAAGCGCCTCTAGAAAAATTATATCTTTTTTTGATAAAGAATATTTTTTATCTTTTTTAATTTTCTTTAAAAATTTATCTAGGTCCTCTTCAATTTTAGATTTTGCATAGTCTCCATTAAAATAATTTATAAGTTTTGATTGATGTAAAATTTTACTATTATATTTAATCTTTTTATCTGCTGTCTCTTTCTTTTTTAAATTACTATTATAAAATGTCGTAAAATTTGATGGGACATCCTCAATATTAATTTCACCTAAAAATTTTTTTAATTCTAAATCAAAGGCATCGCCTATACCATCAGATATAAATAGATCTTTTAAAACCTTTATAAATTCTAATTTGATTTTTGGTTCTTCTGTTAAAAGAGTTCTTTGATATAAAAGAGCACGTCCCTCAATTGAAGATAGAGACTTATATGCCTCTTTTGCGTTTAAAAATTGATTAATATTAAATTGGAATTTTTTATAAAACTCGAATAACTCCTCTTCAGAATAATTTTTATCATTAACAGCTTTTTCTATTGTAGAAATTTTTTCTACATCAGTAATCTCTATATCTTGAATTTTAAAAAGTAAATTAGCGGCTGAAAGATATTTCCAAACTATTTTAGGTGTATCGTCACTTGGTTCATAAGAAAACTCAGGGTTAGTTCTATGAGCTAAATGAAAATCTAAAATTGAATTTGTTGATATTTCTTTATCTGCCTCATCTAAATATCCAAATAAATAATTTATTTTGTTTTCGTAATAACTATCTTCAAAACCTAACTCTTTTTTTAAATCTAAGATTAGTTGTGCTTCTTCATTTTTTCCATAATTGATTAAACAATATAAATTAAATTTTGATAGATATTCATCTTGGATAGGTTCTTTATTTTTAGAAAAAATCTCACAAGATCTTTTCACATTTGATTCTGATAAATAAGTATCTACCAAATATCTTGTTAAATTTGGATGCAAATTTATTATTTGATTTTTAATTAAATATTCTTCAATTAATTCTAAGTTTGCATCTTTTATTAACCAATCAGATTTAAAACTCATAAATTCCTGCTCAGTAATATTTTGAGTTGGAGAATAAGCGTTGGTTAATAAAGATATGTGCATTATGTCAGATGCATCCTCTGAAAGATTAAACTTATTAATATTCTGAAATAAATTTTTTAATTTAGTTCCATCAGAATTTGACCACATATCCATACTCAAACCGTATTCACTAGGATCATATAGTCCAACAATTTTAATTTCTTTTGATGAAAACTCTTTATCAAGTTTAATTGTGTCCGTTTGTTTATTTGTTTGTAGTTCGTAAACACTATTCTGAGTAGTGCCACTAGAATTTTCACTTGAAATATTTGTTTCTGAAATAACTTGATTATCTTTCTTTTCTATATTCCAAATATCAATCGGTTTCTCCTCTGCAAACGTGGGTGTAAAAGAAATAAGACAAACTAATTTAATTAAAAGAAGTTTCTTATTTAACAATTTTAAAATTTTCATTTGGAATAATTTTTTCAATTTCTTTTTTAGGTGCAGGAAAATCAATTGTACTTAGAAAAAAAATAATACCTAAAATAACCCCTAATCCGATTATAGATTTAATCACAAGTCCTATGATACTTGCTTTGCCTGAACTTGTGTTTTTAATGAATTGCATATACTTTTAGATAATTTCAAATTAAGACATATTTATGTTTTTTCAATAAAGAAACTTATGAAATCAAAAGAAAATCTAGTTTTTTTGGGGATGATGGGTTCTGGTAAGAGCTCTATTGGATCCTTAGTAGCTAAGAAATTAAAATTAAATTTTGTCGATATCGATAAAGAAATTGAAAAAAATTTAAACATTACAATAAAAAAAATCTTTGAAGTTAAGGGTGAGAATTATTTTAGAAAAATTGAGGAACAAACAACTTTAAAAAAACTAAAGTTAAACTCTGCTGTGATTTCACTTGGTGGAGGAGCTTTTACAAATAACAATATTAGAAAAGAAATTTTAAAAAATCATTTATCTTTTTGGCTAAATTGGGATGATAAAACATTGTTAAATAGAATTAAAAACAGTAAAAAAAGACCATTAGCCATTAATGCAACTGATACTGAGTTAATTGATTTAATTAAGAAACGATCTAACATTTATTCTAAAGCTTTATATGAGATAAAGTGTGATAATCTTACTAAAAGTGAAATAGTAAATAAAATTGTAAAAATTTATGAAACAAATTAGATTAAATATAGTAACTAAAACCGAAAAATATCCAATAATTATTGGATCAAATTTAAACTCAAACATATCAAAAATTTTTAAATCAAATTCAATTGATTTTGATAAATGTTTGATTGTTGTTGATAAAAGTGTTCCAAACAAATTTGTCTCAAATATTAAAAAGTCTTTAAAAAATAAAAGTATTTTTGTGTTATTTTTTAATGCTAGTGAAAAAAATAAAAATATTAATAGCGTTAATAAAATTTTAGAAATTTTGTTAAATAAAAATTTTTCAAGAAAGGATGTTTTAATTTCTTTAGGAGGAGGAATTACAGGTGATGTAAGTGGTTTTGCGGCTAGTCTTTTCAAAAGGGGCCTTAAGTTTGTAAATATTCCAACAACTCTTTTAGCTCAAGTTGACTCATCAATCGGGGGAAAAACTGGAGTTAATTCTAAGTATGGTAAAAATTTAATAGGAAGCTTTTATCAACCATCACTGGTTCTCACAGATATTCAATTTCTTAAATCTTTATCAAAAAGAGAAATAATTTGTGGATATGGAGAAATATTGAAGCATTCATTAATTGATAATAAAAAATTTTTTAGTTTCTTAAATAAAAATCTTAATAAGATTTTAAGTCTTTCTTCTCCATTTATTGAAAAAGCAATTTATGAAAGTTGTAAAATTAAAAAAAAAGTAGTTGAAAAAGATGAAAAAGAAATAGCATTAAGAAAAGTATTAAATTTTGGCCATACATTTGCCCATGCTTATGAGGCAGGCTTAGGGTACAGCCATAAACTAAATCATGGTGAAGCAGTTATACTTGGAATGAAAACTGCACTAAGTTTTAGTTTTAAGGAAAACATGCTTAGTAAAAGTGAATATAATTTAATTATAAATCATATTGATAATTCTGGTCTACCTTCTTCTATAAAAAAATATTTTTCTATCAGAGATTTAAATAAGATTTTATCTTTTATGATCAAAGATAAAAAAAATAATTCTGAAAAAATCAACTTAGTTTTATTAAA
>CABZPD010000025.1 GCA_902527415.1 uncultured Pelagibacteraceae bacterium
TAAATTAGAGACTTTAGTTCTTTAAATTTTTTTGATAGATCGTTTAATTCTTCTTTTTTTTGATCTACTTTTTTCTTAGTTTCATAATATTCATCCATTATTTTTACAGCTGTAATTAATAATAATTTATTTTCACCTAGATTTCCCAAATCATTTTTTAAATTATTAAACTTTTTGTTAATCTGAATTAACAATTCTTCTAGGTGCTCCTCTTGTCCATCTTCACAGGCAAGCAAAAACTCTTTGTTGTTAAATTTTATACTTACATTTGCCATTTATCTATTTCATCCAATAGTGTGTCAGTTTCTTGATTAAGTTCGTCAATTTTTTCAGAAAATTCAATTTGTTTTCTTTCTTCCAACTTTTCTTTATTTTTTAAATCCTCAAGTTTTTTTGATAAATTTTCATGTTCTTCGAGTAACGTTTTATATTTTTCCTCAATCTGTGTTTTTTCAATTTCTAATTGATTTTGTTTTGTGCTTAAATTTTCGATATTTTTTTGTAATTCAGGATTTGTTAGATCTAAATTTTTTAATTCCTCTAATGCAATATTTAATTTTTTTTCTTTTTCGTTTATAGAATTCATATATATATGTTTATATTATTAAATAGATTCTTCTTAGTCTAGTCAGGATAATTTTGAGCAAACTACACAATGATTTAGCTAATTGCATCAGATTTTTATCAATTGATGCTGTTCAAAAAGCAAATTCAGGTCACCCGGGAATGCCAATGGGCATGGCAGATGTTGCGACAGTGTTATTCAAAAATTTTTTAAGATTTAATCCAAAGAATCCAGATTGGTTGAATAGAGATAGATTTGTTTTGTCAGCTGGTCATGGTTCTATGCTTTTATATTCTTTGCTTTACCTAACTGGATATAAAAGCGTATCAATTAATAATATTAAAAAATTTAGGCAGCTTAATTCTATTTGTGCTGGACATCCTGAATATCATCCGAAAACAGGTATTGAAACTACAACAGGCCCTCTTGGACAAGGTATATCTAATGCAGTTGGTTTTGCAATAGCTGAAGAAATTTTAAAAAATAAATTAGGTAAAGATTTAATTAATCACAAAACTTATGTTTTAGCTGGAGATGGATGCTTAATGGAAGGAATAAGTCATGAAGCGATGAGTTTAGCGGGACATTTAAAACTTAAAAATTTAGTCATGCTATTTGATAACAATTCAATTTCAATCGATGGTCCAACAAATCTTGCGGTTTCAGATAATTTTAAAAAAAGATTTGAAGGATATGGTTGGGATTATATTTCTATCAACGGTCATAAAGAAAAAGAAATTTTTAAAGCACTAAAAAAAGTTCAAAAAGCAAAAAAACCTACTGTGATTTCTTGTAAAACAAAGATTGGATATGGTTCACCGAATAAATCAGGAAAAGCATCGTCCCATGGAAGTCCATTGGGAGTAGATGAAATCAAGCTTGTGAGAAAAGCTTTAAATTGGAAAACCAAACCTTTTGATATCCCTAATAAAATTTTAAATGAATGGAGAAAAATTGGCCAAAGAGGTGAAATTTTAGAAAAAAAATGGGACAAAGCATTAAAAAGAAAAAGAATAAAATTTAATCAAACTTTAAAAAATAACTTTACTACGGTGCTTAAGAAAGAAAAAGAGAATGCAATAAAGGAACCAAAAAGTTTAGCTACTAGAAAATGTTCAGAAATGACATTGAATGCATTAACAAAACAAAAAAATAATTTAATTGGTGGCTCTGCTGATTTAGCTGGATCAAATAATACAAAAACTAAAAACCATAAAATAATTAAACCTGGAGATTTTACTGGTGACTACATTCACTACGGAGTGAGAGAACACGCAATGAGTGGGGTTATGAATGGTATCGCACTTCACAGTCATCTAATTCCTTATGGAGGTACTTTTTTAATATTTTCTGATTATTGCAAACCTTCGATCAGATTGTCTGCCTTAATGAAAAAAAGAGTCATTTATGTAATGACACATGACTCTATTGGGCTCGGAGAAGATGGCCCTACCCATCAACCTATAGAACAGCTTTCGGGCTTACGTGCTATACCTAACCTAAATGTATTCAGACCTGCAGATAGAATTGAAACTATCGAGTGTTGGGAACATGCATTAAAAAGCTCAAAAACACCTAGCGTGCTATCTTTAACAAGACAAAATTTAAATCCAGTAAGAAAAACATACCCAAATAAAAACTTATGCTCATTAGGTGCTTATGAGGTTTTAAGAACAAATAAAAAAATTAATCTAACAATATTAGCTAGTGGATCTGAAGTTAATCTAGCGTTAGAGGTTAGCCATAAATTAGCCAAAGATAAAATATATTCTAAAGTGATATCAATGCCTTGTATGGAGCTTTTTGAATTACAATCAAAATCTTATAAAAATAAAATTTTAGAAGAAACAAAATTTAAAATATCCATTGAAGCTGGATCAAGCGATTGTTGGAAAAAATATGTAGGTGATAACGGTATTGCTTTTGGAATTGATGAATTCGGAAAAAGTGCACCCTATAAAGATATTTATAAATATTTTGGACTAGAGAGTGCAAACATTAAAAATGTCACTAAAAAATTATTAAATAAATAAAATGACAATTAAAATAGGAATTAATGGAATGGGGCGGATTGGTCGTATGGTTGTTAGATCAATTGTCGAAAGTAAAAATAAAAATTTAAAAATTAATCATATAAACAACAGGTCAAATTCAGAAACTACATCTAAATTAATCAAATATGATTCTATACATGGAAAATTAAATGCTGATTTAGATTATGATCCAAATCATTTAATAATTAATAAAAATAAAATTACATTTTCTCAAGAAACAAAAATTGAAGACATAAATTGGAAAAAACATGATGTTGATTATGTTTTCGAATGTACTGGAAAATTTAATTCAAAAGAAAAACTTCTTGCTCATATAGAAAATGGTGCAAAAAAAGTGATCGTTTCTGCTCCATGTAAAAATGCTGATAAAACAATAGTATTTGGTGTTAATGAAAATATAATTACAAAAGAGGATAAAATAATATCTGCAGCGTCGTGCACCACCAATTGTCTAGCACCAGTAACCAGCGTTCTTGATGAAAAATTTGAAATTGAAAAAGGTTTTATGACTACAATTCATGCATTTACCAGCGATCAGAGAATTTTAGATAATTCACACAAAGATCCAAGAAGAGCAAGATCAGCGAGTCAATCAATAGTTCCCACCTCCACAGGAGCTTCGAAAGCAATAGGAGAAATAATACCAAACCTCAAAGGAAAACTAGAAGGTGTTGCGATGAGGGTGCCCACTCCCAATGTTTCTCTTGTTGAATTAGTTTTTTGTACAAAAAAAGATATCAATATAAAAAAAATTAATGATGCCTTTGAACAAGCATCAAAAAATAAATTAAAAAACATCTTAGAAGTTACTCATGAAAAATTAGTATCAATAGATTTTAATCATCATCCTGCTTCTGCAATAGTAGATGCTTCTTTAACAAATGTAGTTGGAAGTAATATGGGTAAAATATCAGCCTGGTATGATAATGAGTGGGGCTTTTCTAATAGAATGTGTGATATCGCAGAAACTTTGCATAAAATCTCTTAATGAGAAGCATTATAAAAGAAAAAAATCTAAAAAATAAAAAAATATTATTAAGATTAGATTTGAATGTCCCTTTGGAAAGAAACAAGATAACAGACACAACAAGGATTGATAAAATTCTTCCTACTTTAAATTTTTTGATTAAACAAAAAGCTAAAATTATAATTTTATCTCATGTTGGAAGACCAAAAGGTAAAATTGTTAAAGAACTTTCCCTAAACCCAATTTGTGAAGAATTACAAAATAAATTAAAAAAAAAAGTAAAACTTATTAAAGAAAATATTAAAGAAATAAAAAGTAAAAATTTCCTCAGTGACTATAATGAAGATGTTTTTGTTTTAGAAAATATTAGATTTTATTCAGAAGAAGAACAAAATGACAACAAGTTTGCTGAACTGATATCAAATCTTGGAGATATATATGTCAATGATGCTTTTTCTTGTTCGCATAGAGCTCATGCCTCAATTAGTGAAATTCCAAAATTCTTACCCTCGTTTTCTGGGTTGCAACTAGACTTAGAAGTCAATGCACTTAATAAGATAACTTCTGAAATTACAAGACCGATTACTTGTATTATTGGTGGGTCTAAAATTTCAACTAAGATTAATGTTATTAAAAATTTAATTCCTAAATTTGATAATATTATAATTGTTGGGGGTATGGCTAATAATTTTATAGAATATTTTGGAAATAATGTTGGAAAATCTATTAAAGAAAAAAATTGTGATAAAATACTTGAAGAGATCATCTCTATTTCAAAAAAAGAAAAATGTAAAATAATCTATCCAGAAGATGTGATTGCATCTAGAGACTTAAATGGATCTCCTCAAAATAAAGAGTTGAACGAAGTATTATCTGATGAAATGATATTAGATATTGGTCCAAAAACTATTTATAAAATAACAAAAATTATTGATAACAGTAAAACTATACTTTGGAATGGACCCGCAGGATATTTTGAAAATCCAAATTTCGCTTATGGAAGTATTCAAATAGCAAAAAAAATAATTGAAAATAATAAAGCAAACAAAATTTTTTCAGTTGCTGGTGGTGGAGACACAGTTTCTTTATTAAATAATTTGAAAGCTGTTAATGAGTTTAATTTTGTTTCAACTGCAGGTGGAGCATTTTTAGAATATCTTGAAGGTAAAAACCTTCCTGGTATAAACGCATTAAATTAAAATGTCTGAATTAAATAAAATTGCACTTAAAATAATTTCCAACGGTAAAGGTATACTTGCGGCTGATGAAAGCAATGGAACTATGACTAAAAGACTTGAAGCAGTAAATGTCAAATCAACACCAGAAAATAGACTTTCCTTCAGAGAAATTCTTTTTTCATCAGATGGTATGAAGGATTATATAGGTGGTGTTATTCTTTACGATGAAACCATTAATCAAATTTCAAGTACAGGAAAATCAATACCAAATTTAATATCTAGTTCAGGTGCAGTTCCTGGAATTAAAGTTGATACTGGGGCAAAAGATTTAGCAAATTCTCCTAAAGAAAAAGTTACAGAAGGATTAGATGGCCTTAGAGATAGATTAAAAAAATATTATGATCTTGGAGCAAGATTTACAAAATGGAGAGGCGTATACTCTATTAGTGAAAATTATCCAAGTAAACTGGCAATAAGTAGTAATGCTCATGCACTTGCTAGATACTCTGCACTAGTCCAAGAAAATGGAATGGTTCCAATAGTAGAACCTGAGGTATTAATGGATGGAAACCATTCTGCAGAAATTTGTTTTAATAAAACATCGGAAGTAATTAAAAAATGTTTTGAGGAACTAATTTTACACAAAGTTGATTTATCGGGAATTATTTTAAAACCAAATATGATTTTGTCTGGCAACCTATCAGAAAATAAAATTTCTAGTGAAGAAGTTTCTATCAAAACGTTGGAATGTCTTAAAAATTGTGTACCTAATGAAGTTCCTGGAATAGCTTTTTTATCTGGAGGGCAATCTGAAATTGAAGCTACAGAAAATTTAAATCTAATAAATAAAAACAACAATACCAATTTTATAATGACCTATTCATATGGAAGAGCTCTTCAACAAAGTGCTTTGAAAGTTTGGTCTAATGATATTAAAAATGTAGAGGCAGCTCGAACTACTTTTAATCATAGGGCTAAAATGTGTACTTTGGCTGCTCAAGGAAAATGGTCTAGTGATCTTGAAAATAAATAAAAAAAAATTTATTTATCTTATTTCTCCTAACAAAATTCCTAATTCTTTCTATAAAAATCTAAAATTAGTTTTAAAAACTGGAAAAGTAAGTTTTTTTCAACTTAGACTTAAAAATTATTCTATTAAAAAGAAAATTATAATTGGAAAAAAAATTAAGAATATTTGTAAAAAAAATAAAGTAAAATTTATAATTAACGATGATCCTTTACTTGTTTTAAAATTAAATGCAGATGGTTGCCATCTAGGTCAAAAAGATATGAATATTAATATAGCAAAAAAAATACTTGGTAAAAAAATTATAGGAATTACTTGTCATAATTCTATAAATTTTGCAAAAAAAGCAATTAAAGCTAAGGCTGATTACATTGCCTTTGGTGCTTTTAATCAATCTAAAACTAAAAAAACTAAGCATGTGGCCTCTGTTGAGATTTTAAATAAAGTTAAAAAATTTACAAAAACCCCAACAGTAGCTATTGGTGGAATTAATGATGCTAATTATAAAAATCTATTATTGAATAATGCTAATTTTTTAGCTATTTCAGGCTACATTTGGAAAAATAAAAAATATAAACCATTACAAGCTATAGAAAGATTAAAATGAAAATTAATGCTGGAGAAATAAGAGTTGGAATGCTCTTGGAATATAAAAATGACTTATGGCAGGTTTTGAAAACCCAACATGTAAAACCAGGAAAAGGCGGTGCATTTGCTCAAGTTGAGATGAAAAGCTTAAACAAAAATACAAAACTAAATGAAAGATTTAGATCAAGTGAAACAGTAGAAAAAGCATCACTAGAGGAAACAGCCTTTGATTATCTTTATAGTGATGAAACTAATTATTTTTTTATGAATCCAAAAACATTTGAACAAATAGAAATAAAAAAAGAAACTGTAGGTGATAAAGGTAAGCTTTTAACTGAAAACCTGCAAGTTTCTGTAAGTTTTTATAATGAAAACCCGATCTCAATTGAATTACCTAACCAAGTACAATGTAAAATTGAAACTACTGATGCAGCTCTTAAAGGACAAACTGTGTCATCATCTTATAAACCAGCAACTCTTGATAATGGTTTAAACATTCAAGTTCCTCCGTTCATTGAAGCAGGTGATGAAGTCGTAGTCGATACTAGAAATTTAGAATACGTTAAAAAAATCTAATATGATCTCTATATCTTCAAATTTAAATATTATGATAAAAGCAGCTGAAAAAGCCTCGAAGTCTGTGATAAGAGATTTTGGAGAAGTTGAAAAACTACAAGTATCTAAAAAAGGACCTCGAGATTTTGTTACAAAAACTGACAAACATGTAGAAAAAATTCTAATTGAAGAACTTTCTAAAACCAAAAAAAATTATTCTTTTTTATCAGAAGAAATTGGTTCAATTAAAAATAAAGATATGGATAATATTTGGATTATTGACCCAATAGATGGTACAACAAATTTTTTACATGGCATTCCTCATTTTGGAATTTGTTTAGCTCTTGAACACAAAAAAGAGATAATCAGTGGTTTAATTTATGATCCTATTAAAGATGAAATGTTTTATGCAGAAAAAAATAAAGGAGCATATCTAAATAATCAAAGATTACGAGTATCAAATAAAAACTTAATAGATGAATGTTTGTTTTCTAGTAATCATGAAGGAGTCAAATTCAGCAATTTAAATATGAGATATAGCGGATGTGCAGCTTTAGACTTGGCTTATGTGGCTTCGGGTAGATTAGATGGCTTTTTTCACAATAAAATTAATATCTGGGACGTAGCAGCAGGAGCCTTGTTAGTAGAGGAGGCGGGTGGAATAGTTAACGATTTATATAAATTCGATCAGAATAATATAGATATTCGAGCATCAAGTGGTGCAATTAATGACAAAATGCTTGAAAATTTAAAGAACTTTTAATTGTGTTCTAAGTTTCTTTTGCTATAAGTCTCGATATGAAAAAAGACATACACCCAAACTACCACACTATTAAGGTTGAAATGACTGATGGTACTCAGTTTGAAACTAAATCAACTTGGGGTGCTGATGGGGACATATTAAAATTAGAAATAGACCCTAAATCTCATGCAGCCTGGACTGGTGGAAAACAAAAATTAATGGATAAAGGTAGAATAAGTAAATTTAATAAAAAATTCCAAAATTTTAAATCAGAAAAAAATAGCTAAATGTCAAACGCACCCTTAATGCCAATGGCAACCGCTGTGTGGTTAGTGGAAAATACCACATTAACTTTCAAGCAAATCGCAAATTTTTGTAAATTACATGAAGTTGAAATACAAGGTATTGCAGATGGTGAAGTGGCAAAGGGTATTAAGGCATATAATCCCATTATATCTGGTCAACTTTCAAGAGAAGAAATTGAACTATCTTCAAAGGACGAAAATAGACCATTAAATATTAAAAGTAGTGATATTGAAATTTCAAATAACGAAAAAAAAATAAAGAAATATATTCCTTTATCAAAAAGGCAAGATAAACCCGACTCTGCTTTATGGTTAATTAAACAGCACAATATATTAAAAGACTCTCAAATAGCCAAGTTAGTTGGTATTACTAAAAATTCTGTAACATCTATTAGAAATAAAAGTTATTGGAATTATAATAATTTAAACCCAAAAGATCCTGTTGCTTTAAATTTATTCTCTCAAAAAGATTTGGTTGAGGCTATTGAAAAAGCTGAAAGAAGAATAAAAAGAGAAAAAAAAGAAAAAGAAAAACAAAATAAATCAACCCAGGCATCTTTTTAATGAATAAAATTAATAGACATAAATTTATAAAAGTGTTATCTAAGCGCTTTTTTGGAGGTAGTTATTAAAATAGAAGTTAAAGACAATAATGTAGAACAGGCTTTGAGAGTTTTAAAAAGAAAACTTCAAAGAGATGGTTTCTTTAAAGTTATTAAATTAAAAAATACTTACGAAAAACCATCAGAAAAGAAAAAGAGAATTCTTCAAGAAAATATAAAAAGAGTTAAGAAGTTAAATAAACTCAAAAATAGAATTTAAAAATACCGCGGGGTGGAGCAGTCTGGTAGCTCGTCAGGCTCATAACCTGAAGGTCGGCGGTTCAAATCCGTCCCCCGCAACCAATTATATCAAGTTTTATTGATTAATTTATTTTCATTAATTATTTTAATAGTAGTCTCAAAATCCAAGTTTATAATCTGTAAAAACCATTTAATATTTTCAAATCTTGGCCTACTTTCCACACTAACTAAATGTAGAGCTTGTTCTCTACTAATATCTCCCTCTCTTATTTGATTACTTCTAAAGGTGTCATGCTCTGAAAAACCAGCTAAAGTATAATAAATATAATTATAAAATGCAGCAGCACCATCACCTATTCTCCAAGTAGATTTTGTATCAATGGACCTCTCCCAATCATAAAGTTTTAAAGTTTCGTCAACTTCTGTCTCATTCCATTTAAAAAAATCAAAAATTGAGTAATGATCTGTTTTTTTAAAAATACTCCTATAAATTTCCCCATAAAGATTATCAAATATTGATGAATTAAAATAAGAAGGATTAGCTAACATTTGGAAAAATCTTTTACTATGATAGTTTAATTGTTTAAATGTACCCTCTGTATAAACATCTTTTGTCTCAAAATAAGGAGGTATACCTAAAAAACCAGTTTTAAAATGTGTAATTTCATATGGGTTGATACCCCATAGATCTAATTTTAAACCTGTTGTTCTTTTAACAGTTTGCACATGCCTAAAAAAATGTTTGTCACCTGCCGTAAATAAATTAACCATTCCTAGATGAGGTTTTCTTAGCCAGGCAACAACATTTTTTTTTATATAATTTCTTTTTTTTGAAATATTATCTGCGAAAATTATATTTTCTATATTTAGCCTGGAACACATTCTACTAATATTTCTTCTGGCAATATCGGTCACTAATCCCCAGTCATATGTATATGCTATAGGATTTAAATTGAATTTTTTTTTGGCTAAATGTAATGCAAAACAGCTATCTCTACCCCCAGATAAAGGCACTATGCAATCAGCTTGTTTATTATTTTTTCTATATTTATCAAAAATATTGTTTGCCTCCATAAAATTATATTTAACAAAACTTTTATTTTTATGGTTTTTGCAGTAATTACAAACACCCTTTTCATCATATTTAATAAAAGGCATTGTAGAGGGTAATATACATTTTGTGCATCTTTGTAATTGGTGGTTTTCATATATTAATAGCTTTTCTAAATTCATATCTTTGGTCAATGATGGGACCAAATCATCTCTTATTGCAATGTTATTTTCTTTTAAATTAATAATTGTCTTATCGCATTTTGGTATATCTATAATTTCTTTAGAAATCTTAAGGATATTTTCACAATTAATTTTATCTAAAAAAAATTTTTCAGATGCAAAATAATAGTTATGTTCTTTTTTGCCAATAAACAAACTACCATTATTCGAAAATAATAAAATTTTTCCTAATTTTGGAATTGCAATAGCACAATTAATAATACCCTTGGACTCTTCTAAAATCCTATCTATAATTTCATCAAGATTATAATCTTTTTTTAAGTAATAATTAACAAGAGCTGGTAAAATCTCACTATCAATCTCTAGTTTTTGATTTATTTTGTATTTTAAAAAGAGTGATTTAAAATTAACAATTATTCCATTATGAATGCAAACAGTATCATTTATATTGATTGGTTGATTATCTTGAGTTGAGTTAGTAATTAACCTGCTATGACCTAAAACTAAATTATCTATTTTTGGTAAAACTTTGCCAATAACATCTTTAATATCATTATCGTACTTTCTTACTATATACTCATCATTTCCTTGATCATAATTAAAAAAACCACATGAGTCTTTCCCTCTACGCCTTGAAAATAGTGCTAAAGTTTTAAGATCACTTATATTAATTTGTTTTTTTGGGAT
>CABZPD010000026.1 GCA_902527415.1 uncultured Pelagibacteraceae bacterium
AATTTAACTAAAAATTCATCTTTAGCTGCTGCTATAGCTTATCCTGATTTAGTATTAGTTTTTGCTGGCACAGCGCTTATGCAAACTGGTAAAGCAATTGAAATAGTTTCTATAACAATGCTTACTTATTTAAGCTTAAGTATTTCAATTTCAATTCTTATGAATTGGTACAATAAAAAAATTGCTATTAAGGAAAAATAAATGTCAAAAATTAACTTTTTAAAACCAGACAAGGAAAATTTAAATACCTTTTTGTATTTGGGTTCATTTTTATTTGTTATTAGTGTTATTGATGTTTTTCTTAATTCATTCTTTAGTTTAAATATCACTGGATTTTTACCCTCATCTTTAAGCTTTTTAATTCCAATTGTATTAGGATTTGTTGGACTGTATTTTATAAGAATTGAACACAGTGGTTATAAGTTTCTAGATCAAGTTAATAAAAATATTAATACAAACAACTTTAATGCTGTCTTATCCTTATTAATTATTTTTATAATTATTAAAGCAACACCACCAATATTAAGTTGGTTTGTAGTTGATGCAAGTTTTGCAGGAGATAGTAAAGATGTCTGTTCAGGTACTGGAGCTTGTTGGACCTATATTAAAGTTTGGTTTAGAAGATTTATGTATGGAATGTATCCTAATGCTGAGCAATGGAGAATAAATTTATCTTTCATAGCGTTAGCTCTTTTAGGTTCGGTTGGATATTTTGCGACTGAGAAATTTAAAAAATACTTAACTCTTTATTATGTTGTAATTTATCCATTTATAGCTTTCCTATTTATTTTCTTTTTCATATCTGGTGGTCCAGTATTTTTTGACTTTTCTTATGGAATAATTGCTGCTGTAATTTCAATTATTATTGGTTTCTTTATTCCAGGAAGGTTTAAATTTTATTATTTTATTTTTGTTCCAATAACACTCTATATAGCTCTCAAATATTTTATTTTTTATGAAGAATTAATTGAATTAGGTAAACTTGATGGATTAAATTGGGTTGAAACTGGGGCTTGGGGCGGATTATCACTTACGTTTATAATTTCATTTTTCTGTTTAATTTTCTGTTTTCCTATTGGAATGGCTTTTGCACTAGGTAGAAGATCTGATTTTCCATTAATAAGATACATATCAATTGGATTTATAGAGTTTTGGAGAGGCGTTCCTTTAATTACAGTATTGTTCATGTCAGCTGTGATGTTTCCAATGTTTTTACCTGAAGATTTTTTTATTGATAAGTTAGTTAGAGCAATCATAGCAATTTCTTTATTTGAAGCTGCTTATGTTGCGGAGGTTATTAGAGGTGGTTTACAAGCATTACCACGTGGTCAATATGAGGCTGCAAAATCACTTGGAATGGGATATTGGAAAATGCACATTTTTGTAATTCTTCCACAAGCTTTAAAATTAGTAATACCTGGAATTGCTAATACATTTTTGGCTTTAGTTAAAGATACTCCTCTAATTTTTGTGGTTGGTCTATTAGAAATAGTAGGAATGCTAAATTTAGCAAAAACTAATCCAGAGTGGTTAGGTTTTGCTATGGAAGGCTATGTTTTTGCCGCAATAATTTTCTGGATTATTTGTTATGCAATGAGTAAGTATAGCTATAATCTAGAACAGAAATATAAAACAGAGCGATAAATTATGTCTGATAGTATTATTCAAATAAAAAATGTAAATAAATGGTTTGGTGATTTTCAAGTTTTAAAAGACATTAATCTAGAGGTTAAACCAAAAGAAAAAATTGTTGTTTGTGGTCCATCAGGATCAGGTAAATCTACATTAATTAGATGTATCAATAGATTAGAAGAACATCAGCAAGGCGATATTATTGTTGACGGAAATACTCTTACTGAAGACACAAAAAATATCGAACAAATTAGAGCAGAAGTTGGAATGGTATTCCAACAATTTAATTTGTTTCCTCATTTATCAATTGTAGACAATTGTACACTTGCGCCAATTTGGGTAAAAAAAATGCCAAAAAAAGAAGCTGAAGAATTAGCTTTAAAACATTTAGAAAGAGTTCAAATTCTTGATCAAGCACAAAAATTTCCTGGTCAATTATCAGGCGGTCAACAACAAAGGGTTGCTATAGCTAGAGCTCTTTGTATGGAACCTAAAATAATGTTGTTTGACGAACCAACATCAGCCCTTGATCCAGAAATGATTAAGGAAGTTCTAGATGTAATGGTAAATCTAGCAAACCAAGGTATGACAATGATAGTTGTTACACATGAGATGGGATTTGCTAAAGAAGTAGCAGATAAAATGATCTTTATGGATGAGGGAATGATAGTAGAAAAAGCTGATACAAAAGAGTTTTTTGCTAATCCAAAGAGCGATAGAACAAAGCTATTTTTAAGTCAAATATTATAAAAAATATATATTTTTTAAGGCATAATTTTAGAATAAGACAATCTAAATATGCTTATTTTGCATTGAACTAATGCTTGACAGTATTTCAATTATTTTAAATTTCTTGCAAAAAAAAATAAATTTTTCTATTGCAGTACCATTAATAAATAGGTTCAATAGACTTTATAAAATTTAATTAAGAGGGGTCTTAATGGAAGATAATTTCAATAAACACTTAGGCAATAAGCTTAAGCTAAGAAGATTAGCTTTAGGTTTAACACAGACTAAAGTAGCAAAAGCAATCAATGTAACATTTCAACAAATTCAAAAATACGAAAAAGGAACTAACGGTGTAAGTTCGATAAGATTACTTCAACTTGCAAATTATTTAAAAGTGCCGATTAATTATTTCTTTGAAGACTTTTCAGAATATTTAGTGAATTTAGAAAAATCACAAGAAGGTCACATGAATGTTAATTATAATTTTTTAGTAAAATTATATTCAGAGCTAAATGCTGATCAAAAATTAAAATTTAATAAATCTTTACAAATTTCAAGTTCAGGAATTTCAAAAGCAGTTTAATTAAAGTTTTAATTAAGACCCTAGATTTCAAATTTTAAAATATCTTATTTTTTAATTTTACTTTTGGCTCCTCGGGCAGGACTCGAACCTGCGACCAATTGATTAACAGTCAACTGCTCTACCAACTGAGCTACCGAGGAATGTAAAAAAGCCAACTTACTTTTTTTTGTAACTAAAACAAGATTTTTTTTGGAGGCAACGCCCGGAATCGAACCGGGATACAAGGATTTGCAATCCTCTGCGTAACCATTCCGCCACGTTGCCATCTTATTTTTAGCTAATAGCTACAGATGCCTTTTTATATTAAATTTTTTCTATTAGTCTATTAAATAACGATCCAAATTGATTATTGTTAATTTAGATTATTAAATTATAAACTTTAACATCAATGAGTAGCGATAAATATATACATTCTGATGTAGAAAATAGAATTTATTCTTATTGGGAAAAAAATGGTCTTTTTAAACCTAAAGAAAATTCAAAAAAATTCTCAATTGTAATTCCTCCTCCAAATGTGACAGGTAGTTTGCACATGGGACATGCACTTAACAATTCTATTCAAGATTTATTAGTTCGTTATCACAGGATGAATAATTTTGAAACTTTATGGCAACCAGGTACAGACCATGCTGGAATTGCTACACAAGCATTAGTAGAGAAAAAATTGACCTCTGAAAAAATTGATAAAAATGCAATTGGTAGAGAAAAATTCATTGAAAAAGTTTGGGAATGGAAAGAGCAATATGGAGACATAATAATTAACCAATTAAAAAAACTTGGTTGTTCTTGTGATTGGTCTAGAAACGCCTTCACTATGGATGAGAATTTATCCAAATCAGTCATTAAGGTTTTTGTAGATCTTTATAACAAAGGTCTAATCTATAAAGATAAGAAATTAGTTAACTGGGATACAGTTTTAAAAACAGCTATTTCAGACTTAGAAGTAGATCAAAGAGAGGTAAATTCTAAAATTTATTACATTAGATATCCATTGGATGGGACTGAAGAATTTATTACAATTGCAACAACAAGACCTGAAACTATGCTTGGTGATACAGCTATAGCTGTAAATCCAAAAGATGAACGATTTAAATCCTTTGTTGGAAAAACAGTTACCATTCCAATTGTTGGAAGAAAAATAAAAATTATTGAAGATGACTATGCAGATCCTGAACAAGGAACAGGGGCATTAAAAATAACTCCTGCACATGATTTTAATGACTATGATGTTGGTCAAAGAAATAATCTAGAAATAATAAATATTTTTACTGAAGCTGGTAAAATAAATGAAAACGCTCCAGAAAATTATGTAGGTCTTGATAGGTTTGAAGCAAGAAAAAGAATTTTAAAAGAACTTAAAGAAAAAGAATTTTTTGTAAAAGAAGAGAATATTAAAAACAAAGTTCCTTATGGAGATAGATCTAATTCAATAATTGAACCTTTCTTAACAGAGCAATGGTTTGCTGATGCGGGTAAACTATCGGTTAAAGCTAAAGAAGTTGTAAATTCAAAGAAAACAAATTTCTTTCCTGAGAATTGGTCAAAAACTTATTTTCAATGGATGAATAATATTGAACCATGGTGTATTTCAAGACAACTTTGGTGGGGACATCAAATACCTGCATGGTATGGTCCTGATAAAAAAATCTTTGTTGCTGAAAATGAAGATGATGCAAAACAACAAGCTAAAAAACATTATGGGAAAGATGTTCAATTAAATCGTGATCCAGATGTTTTAGATACTTGGTTTTCATCAGGCTTATGGCCTTTTGCAACACTTGGTTGGCCTGATGATAATAAATATGTCGATAAATTTTACCCAACATCAGTATTAGTAACAGGTTTTGATATTATATTTTTCTGGGTAGCTAGAATGATTATGTTTGGTACAGAATTTTTAAACAAAGAACCATTTAAAGATATTTATGTTCATGCATTAGTTAGAGACGAGAAGGGACAGAAAATGTCTAAATCTAAAGGCAACGTAATTGATCCTTTAGATTTGATTGAAAAATATAGTGCAGATGCACTTAGATTTACTTTGTTATCAATGGCCTCGCCAGGTACTGATGTTAAACTTTCTGAAGAAAGAGTTAAAGGTTATAGAAATTTTTTAAATAAATTGTGGAATGCAAATAATTTTTTAATCACAAACGAATGTGATTTTAAAGACATAGATAAAGTTCCAACTTTAAATTTAAATATAAATAAATGGATTTACTCAGAACTTGTAGAAACTAAAAATAAGATAAAAAAAAACCTTGAAGACTATAGATTTGATGAAGCTGCTAAAAATGCTTATCAATTTGCATGGCATTCATATTGTGATTGGTACTTAGAACTATCTAAAACAATACTATTTTCAAAAGATGAAAAAGCTAAAGCTGAGGTTAAAAAAGTATCATCTTTTGTATTCAAACAAATATTGATTTTGCTGCATCCTTTTATTCCTTTTGTTACTGAAGAAATTTGGCTTAAAAATAAATTTGATAACGACGGCAGTGATTATTTAATGCTTAAAAACTGGTTATCTGATAAAATAAATAAGGATAGTAGCTCCGAACAGGTTGAAAACATTATCAATATTATTTCAGAGATTAGATCATTTAAAAATGAGCTAAATGTAAGCCCAGGTTCATTTATTGATGTATCAATAAGCAGTATTAATAAAAATCAAAAAGACTTTATTAATACAAATCAAATTATTCTAAAAAAACTAGGAAGAATAAACAGCATATTAGATAAAGATTTAGATAAACCAGCTGCGACAATGGTTGTTTCTGGTGAATTGTTTAAGATTTATTTTGATAAAGATGTTGATTTAAAATTAATAAAGGAAAATCTAACTAACAAACAAAGTAGATTAGAGCAAGAGATGAATAAAATATCTCAAAGATTAGAGAATAAGAGTTTTGTTGACCGTGCTCCAAAAGAGATTGTTGAACAAGAAAAAAATAATTATAATAATTTAAAGAATGATATTGAAAAAATATTAGTAACAATAAAGGGTATATAATGGCTAAATTTAACAAAAAGAAACTTCCAAGCAGACATACATCATTAGGTGCAGATAGAGCTCCACATAGATCGTTTTATTATGCTATGGGAGAAACTGAGAAAGATGTAGCAAAACCCTTTGTTGGTGTGGTTTCTACATGGAATGAGGCCGCTCCATGTAACATAGCTTTAATGAGGCAAGCTCAATCAGTTAAAAAAGGAGTTAGAGCTAACGGTGGAACTCCAAGAGAATTTTGTACAATTACAGTTACAGACGGTATTGCAATGGGCCATGAGGGCATGAAGTCTTCATTAATATCTAGAGAAGTAATCGCTGACTCAGCAGAACTTACTGTAAGAGGTCATTGTTATGATGCTTTAGTAGGGATTGCGGGATGTGATAAATCCTTACCAGGTCTAATGATGTCAATGGTTAGGTTAAATGTACCAAGTGTATTTATATATGGTGGATCAATTCTTCCAGGGAGATACAAAGGAAAAGACGTAACAGTGGTAGATGTATTTGAAGCAGTTGGAAAACATTCATCTGGTCAAATGTCAGCTGCAGAACTTAGAAAATTAGAGTTAGTTGCTTGTCCTAGTGCAGGTGCTTGTGGAGGTCAATTTACTGCAAATACAATGGCATGTGTATCTGAAGCTATTGGATTAGCACTTCCTTATTCAGCAGGAACACCAGCTCCTTATGAAGAAAGAGATAAATACGCAAAAGCTAGTGGTAAAATGGTTATGAACCTTTTGAAAAAAGGAATTAAACCAAGAGACATTGTAACTAAAAAAGCTTTAGAAAATGCTGCAACAGTTGTTGCTGCAACTGGTGGATCCACTAATGCAGGATTACATTTACCTGCTATTGCAAATGAAGCAGGAATCAAATTTGATTTAATGGATGTTGCTAAAATTTTTAAAAGAACACCTTATCTTGCAGATTTAAAACCAGGTGGAAAATATGTTGCTAAAGATATGTGGTTGGCAGGTGGTGTACCAATGTTATTAAAAACTTTATATGAAGGTGGATATATTCATGGTGATTGCATGACGGTTACAGGAAAAACAATGAAGGAAAATTTAAAAGGAATTAAATTTAATCCAAAACAAAAAGTGATGAGATCTTATAAAAATCCATTATCACCAACAGGAGGGGTTGTTGGATTAAAAGGAAACTTAGCACCAGAAGGTGCAATTGTTAAAGTTGCTGGACTTAAAAAATTACAATTTACTGGAAAAGCAAGATGCTTTGATAATGAGGAAAGTGCAATGAAAGCTGTTCAAAGCAGGAAGTATAATGATGGCGATGTAATTATAATTAGATATGAAGGACCTGTTGGAGGTCCAGGTATGAGAGAAATGTTATCAACAACAGGTGCAATCTACGGACAAGGAAAAGGAGAGAAAGTAGCCCTTATTACTGATGGTAGGTTCTCAGGGGCCACAAGAGGCTTTTGTGTGGGTCACGTGGGCCCAGAAGCCGCTCTAGGGGGTCCTATAGGCCTTTTACGTACTGGAGATATCATTGATATTGATGCAAAAAAAGGAACTATCAATGTAAGACTTTCTAAAAAAGAAATGGCTGCAAGAAAAAGAAAATGGAGAGCTAGAAAATCAGATTTTGGGTCTGGAACTTTATGGAAATATGCACAAACAGTTGGACCAGCATACTTAGGAGCACCAACACATCCAGGTAAGAAAAAAGAAGTTAAAGATTATTCAGAGATTTAAACTAAAACCTCTTATCTACAAGTTTCAAATCAGCTTGCATCATTATTTTGACAAGTTGATTAAAATTAGTTTTTGGTTTCCAATTTAATTCCTTTTTAGCTTTATTAAAATTACCTTTTAAATTTTCTACCTCAGCAGGTCTAAAAAATTTTTTATCAATTACTATAAGATTTTTTTTAGTTTTAATATTTATAAGTTTTTCATTTAAACCTTTTCCAATCCATTTTGTTTTTAAATTTAATACTTTTGTACATTCATTTATAAAATTTTTAACAGAGTAATTTTTTCCTGTTGCAACAACATAGTCATTAGGCTTTTTTGTTTGCATCATTTTCCACATTGCTTCAACATAATCTTCTGCATAACCCCAATCTCTTTTAGCGTAAATATTTCCAATCTTAAGTACTTTTTGTTTACCAAAAAAAATTTTTGCGAGTCCCAAGGTAATTTTTCTAGTTATAAATTCTTCTCCTCTTAATGGAGATTCATGATTAAATAATATTCCGTTAACAGCATGTAAATTATAGGATTCTCTATAGTTTTGAACAGTGTAATGAGCAAAAATTTTAGATGTTGCATAGGGACTCCTGGGATGAAAATTTGTATTTTCATCTTGATATTTTTTACCATGTGCACCAAACATTTCAGAAGTTGACGCTTGATAAAATTTAATTTTTCTATTTTGATTTCTAATTATTTCTAAAAAATTCAAAACACCTATAGAATTAGTTAAAGACGTCTCAATTGGATTTTTAAAAGAGCTATGAACAAAAGATTGAGCTGCTAAATTATAAACTTCATCAATTTTATATTTTGAAAATATTCTTATAATATTATTAATTTCTTTTATATCGACGTCTTCTATTATAATTTTGTTAGCAATATTTAGTCTTTCAAGTCTCCAATTAGAATATCTTGCAGATCTTCTTTCTAGACCAATAATTTTGTAATTTTTTTGTAGCAAAAATTTTGCTAAGTAAGCACCATCTTGACCTGAAATACCAGTAATAAGAGCAATTTTTTTTTTCATAAATAAAGATTAATATATATATATATATATTTAAGAAAATGAAACAAAATCAAAAAATACGACCTGTAATACTATGTGGAGGTGCTGGAACACGTCTTTGGCCTAACTCTAAAAATCATCAAGCAAAACAATTTATTGATTTTGGTAGCTGGACTTTGCTTGGAAAAACACTTGAGAGAACTAAAGCATCAATTTATGATTCTCCAATTATTAGCACAAATAAGAAATACTTAAGCAAAGTAAATCAACATTTAAGAAAAAACAAGATAAGCAGATATAAAATTATTGTAGAACCAGCTAAAAGAAACACAGCGCCAGCTATATTAAGTACTGCTTTAATTAAAGATATTCCAGATAATCAGCCCTTAATGTTTTTTACAGCAGATCATTTGATTGAAAAAATGAGTATTTTTAATAAGGCGATAAATAAAAATAAATTAAACCTTAATGAAGAAAATATATTTGTTTTTGGAATTAAACCTAAATCTCCAACGAGCGATTATGGTTATTTTTTAACTAAAAAAATTAAAGGTAATATTAATAAAGTAACAAGATTTATTGAAAAACCAAAAGAGACTAAAGCAAAACAAATTATAAAAAATAAAGGCTATTGGAATTCAGGAATGTTTTATCTTAGAAAAGATTCCATAATTAATAATTTTAAAAAATATCAGCCTAAAACTTACAGAAATTGTTTAAATGCAGTTAATAAATCAAAATATAAGGCTAATACATATTATCTAAACAAAGCTTCATTTATAAAAGCAACCGCCAAATCTTTTGATTATGCAATTCTAGAAAAAACTAAACAAATTAATGCTATCAAATTAGACATTCCTTGGTCAGATCTTGGTAGTTGGAAAGAAATTTTGAAGATGTATGACAAAAATAAAAACAAATATATTAAGAAAAAAAACGTGTATTACCGTCCATGGGGGAAATACACCAATTTATTCGAAGGAAAAGAGTTTTTAATTAAAGAGTTATATGTAAAACCAAAAGGAATATTAAGTTTGCAAAAACACCATCACCGAGCCGAACATTGGTTGGTCACACAAGGAAATGCAAAAATAACTCTTAATAAAGATATTATAATTAAAAAGCCAGGTGAACATATATTCATTCCATTAGAAGCAATACATAGAGTTCAAAATTCAGGAAAAAAACCTGTTAAAATTGTCGAAGCTCAAGTTGGCTCAATTTTGAAGGAAAGTGATATTGTTAGATATCAAGATGTTTATGGAAGAGTTCGTTAAATTAACCGAATTGTAATATTAGATAAATATTTTTGTAATTAAACTTATCTAAATATTGTTTACAAAATTTATAGTTAAATAATAAATTATTCTTCTCGTATTCACTTTAAATTTTGTTAATT
>CABZPD010000027.1 GCA_902527415.1 uncultured Pelagibacteraceae bacterium
AGGTAAAAAATCTTGCTATGGGCTTAAACAAACATGAAATAGATAAACAGAAAGCTGCATATTTCTGGGAAAACATGAGTGACTCTGATGATTATAATTACGATGGAAAAACGGAGTGGGCTGCTTTATTAAGAAAACTAGAGAGAGAACATTCAAATTATAAAAATTAATGGAACAAAATTTTACAATTAAAAATATAACTAAAAATTCTACAAATTTAGAAGTTGACTGGAGCGATGGAAAAAAAAGTAAATTTAATTATTTATGGCTAAGAGACAATTGTCCAACTGCACATGATAAAGACTCCCGTCATAGAATGTTTAATATTTTAAAAGTATCAAATAATATTAATCCAAAAAAATTTGCAGTAAATAATGAAGGTAAGCTTGAAATTGAATGGAGTGAAGGAGATCACGTAAGTTATTATGACCAAAATTGGTTGAGAGAAAACTGCTATACAATAAAAAATAATTTAGAATATAAATCACCATATCAACTTTGGGATAACTCTTTACAAAATGACTTGAAGTCAATCGAGATTGAGCATGATGAAATTATGAGTTCAGACGAGGGGCTTATCAGATGGTTAGAGCTTTTGCATCATACTGGAATTGCTATAGTAAAAAATGCTCCAACTGAAAATAATTCTGGCTTTAAAATTTTAAATAGAATTAGCCATACTAGGGAAACTTTTTTTAAAACACCTTTTGAAGTAATTAACATTCCTAAACCAAATAATTCTGCTTACACAGCACATGCCCTAAGAAATCATATGGATTTACCATGGTTTGAAACACCACCTGGTTATCAATTTCTTCATTGTTTAGTTAATTCTGCAACAGGAGGAGACTCGTCTGCTGTAGATGGCTTTGCAGTTGCAGATTATTTAAGAAAAAATGAGAAAGAAATATTTGATACGCTAGTAAACGTTCATTTAAAATTTAGAGATATGGATTATACACAAGAGTCTGTTAGAAGTTATTACGCACCCGCGATATCTCTAACAAAAGATAATGATTACCATGATATTCGGTTTAGCGTAGCAACTATGGATGCTTTAGATTGTCATCCTGATTTAATGGATAAAGTTTACAAAGCTCATCACCGATTTGGAAATTTACTTCATGACGATCAATTCCAGATTAAATTTAGATTAGGACCAGGTGATATTTTTTCTTTTAACAATAGACGATTATTACACGGTAGAACTGAATATGATCCAAACTCAGGACATAGACATTTACAAGGTTATTACATGGATCGAGATGAAATTATTGGAAGACTAAGATATTTAAAAAATTCTGTTAACTCCAACCAGTAACGTTCTTTACTTCAAGATATTCCTCAAGGCCCCAAACACCTCCTTCTCTACCATTGCCCGATTGCCTGTAACCACCAAATGGAGTTCCAGCATCAGCTCCATTGCCATTAATATAAACACAGCCTGATCTTAATTTTTTTGCAACTCTGTGTGCTTTCTCTCTATCTTCAGTTTGTAAATAATTTCCAAGACCATAAGAAGTATCATTTACAATATTGACTGCCTCATCTTCAGTTTCAAATGGAATTATAGATAATACAGGTCCAAAAATTTCTTCTTTAGCAATTCTCATTTCATTAGTTACATCTGTAAAGATGGTTGGTTTGATAAAGTATCCTTTTTTCAAACCATTTGGTAGTTCAGGTCCACCCGCTGCAAGAGTTGCGCCTTCAGAAATTCCACTTTCAATAAGATTTATAATTTTATCATATTGAATTTTAGAAATTACTGGTCCTATATGGTCTCCTTTTTTTGAAGCTTGATCTACTTTAATTTTGTTTGCTTCATCTACAGCTTCTTTAACAGCTCTTTTGTAAATTGATTTTTCAACAAGCATCCTTGTTGGTGCATCACAAGATTGACCAGAATTGCTCATTACATTTCGAATGCCATCTCTTACTGCATCTTTATAACTGTCAGCAAAAACAATGTTTCCACCTTTACCACCTAATTCAAGACAAACTCTTTTAATTGTTTCTGCAGCGTTTTTTGAAATTAATCTTCCTGCTCGTGTTGAACCTGTGAAAGAAACCATATCAATATCAGGGTGGCTTGAAATGTGGGTTCCCACTCCTGCGCCGTCTCCATTTACCAAATTAAATACACCTTTTGGAAAACCTGCTTCATCAATCATTTCTGCAAATAGCATTCCAGAAATAGGAGCAATTTCTGATGGTTTTAAAATCATTGTACATCCAGTTGCGAATGCAGGAACAACTTTTAAGGCAATTTGATTAATTGGCCAATTCCACGGTGTGATTAATCCACAAACTCCAATTGGCTCATAATAGATATGATTATTTGATTTATTATCAAAGTGTTCATCAAATTTAAAATTTTTTAATCTTAAAATAAAATCATCTAAATGATCTTTCCCTGAAGCTGTTTGAACATCTGTTGCCCAATCCATTGGTGCACCCATTTCTAGAGAAATAGCCTCAGCCATTTCATTAAATCTTTTTTTATAAACTGATGATAATTTTTCAAGTAAACTGAGCCTTTCTTTCTTGCTAGTTTCTTTCCAAGTATTAAAGGCATTTTTTGCTGACCTGACAGCTAAATCGGTGTCTTCTTTTGAACCTAAAGAAATAACAGCAAACGGGTCTTCATTGCATGGATTAATTACGTCAAAATCATTTTTTTTAATTGGATCAACCCACTGACCATTTATGTAAAATTTTCTTTTATCTAACATTTTTTATCTTAACACATTAATTAAATTTCATATCCTTTTTCCTCAGGTTCATTATCAACCAACTCATCAGGAAAACCCTTAGCTCTAAAATTAATATTATTTAAATCCTCCATCCTTTTCACAATCATTGATGACCAAGCTCTAGAACCATATTTTTTTTGACCATCTTTAAAAATTTCAACTATTTGTGGGGAAATTTCTAAAGGAGTATTCAGTTTTTTTGCAAGATTGTCAAATAGACTTGTGTCTTTTAAAACTAAATCCATTGTAAAATTTATATTATAAGATCCATTTAATATAACCTGACTTTCAGTTTCATGCACAAATGAATTACCAGAGGAAATAGCAATCCCTTTATAAGTTTTTGCTAAATCTAAATTAGCTTTTTTTGCTACAGTCCAAGCCTCACCTAATGCAACTAAATGAACAGATGCTAGATAATTTGTAATTACTTTTAATACACTTGCTGTACCAAGCTCACCAGTGTGCAATATTTTTCTTCCCATAACAGTTAATGCAGGTAAAATTTTTTCAAATGCTTTTCTTTCTCCACCCACAAATATAGCAATATTACCTGTTGTTGCTCTATGACATCCACCACTCACAGGTCCATCCATTGGTATAGCTTTTTTTTCTATTACTTTTTTCCCAAGTCTTTTTACTTCATTTTCATCTGTGGTGCTCATTTCTAACCAAATTTTATTCTCTGATAATCCATTTATAATTCCATCATCGGCCTCCATCACTTCAGCAGATACTTCAGGAGAAGGAAGGGAAGTAATGATTAAATCTGAGTTTTCTGCTAATTCTTTTGGAGATTTTGCAACCCTAGCACCTAAGTCTTTCAAAGAATTTGTTATAGTTTCATCTAAATCTCTTACTGTAAGATCAAAGTTATTTCTTAATAAACTACCCGCAAGTTTTCCTCCAACATTACCTAAACCAATAAATCCTATTTTCATTTTATTTCCTCTTCTTTTTTGTTTTTTGTAAATACAATTAAAATCACACCAACTATGATAATTGCACCACCTATAAATAATTCTGGCGTTGGTTTTTCACCTAAAAGAAATATAGCGGCTAATAAACCTGTTGGTGGTATCCCCATAGTAACAATTGGAAGTACTTTATAAAGTGGGTTATTTTTTAAAACATAATAAAAACAACCGTATGTAATTGGTTGCATGATGAAACCAATATAAATAGCAATAATCCAATGATCAAATTTTGCATTTGTTAGATAATTAATTGTATTTCCATCAATTATTGCAGATAGAATTACTAATATTGGTCCAGAGAATAATGCTAACCAAGCAACTAATGCTAAAGGATTTATTTCTTTACTTAATGGTTTAACCATAACTTGTCCAAGAGCCCATACAGCCGAACCTAAAATCGTAAGTCCAATTCCAATAAATTTTCCATCCAAGTTAGGAGATCCAGTTAAAATATAAACACCAACAAAGGCAATGGCTATACCAATCAAAGCTCTAATAGTTGGTTTTTCTTTAAGCATGAAGTAAGCAAAAATAACTCCAAAAGGAACTTCTGTTTGGACTAAAAGAACTGCCGCCGATGCATCAATTAAATCTAACCCTGAATAAGTAATGCTATATTGTAAAGTATTAGCCACTAATGATGCAGCAAATATTTTTTTTAAATAACCTCTTGGAATTGGAAACCACCAAACCAATAAAGATGCTGCAAACATAAATCTCACTCCCATTAAAAGAATAGGAGGAAAAGATTCAAATGCTGGTTTAGCTATTACAAAACCAAAGCCTAAAAAAATAGGCACCAAGGACGCTACGAAAGTATCTTTTATATTCATACCTATTTTTTATATTAATGATTATTAAAGAACTTCTGATATATTCACCTTTTAAAATATGAATTCAACAAAAATAGATCCCAAATATATTACTAAATCAAATCCAAGAATTGGACTTATTGCGCTTGCAAGCGATTTTATGATTGAAAGAGATTTTATAAACGTAATTAAAGACAGAGAAGTTGATTTCTTTGTAAATCGTATTGAATGCTATAACCCACTAACAAAAGAAAATTTGATCAAAATGTCAAACAAAGTAACTGAGGTAACAAAAGATATATTACCTGATCAGGATATCGATTGTGTTGTTTATGGCTGCACATCTGGAACAATAGCTGCGGGCTACGAATCTATTGAAAAAAAAATAAAAGCTGCAAAACCTATGGCAGAAGTGACAACTCCAAGTACCGCTGCAATCAAAGCTTTAAAGAAATTAAATATAAATAAAATAAGTTTATTTACACCTTATAGCAAAAAACTTAACGATGAGGTTCTAGAGTATTTTAAAGACGAAGGATTTGAAGTTACTTCAAACTCTTACTTCGATATAGAAGCTGATTACGATATTGGAAAAGTTGATCAGAATTATTTATATAATGTTCTATCTGAGATAGATTTAAATAGGGCAGAGGCACTCTTTGTTTCTTGTACTGCTTTACCAGTGTTGCCAATTATTGATAAATTAGAGAAAAAATTAAATACTATAGTTTTATCTAGTAATCAGGCTTTAATTTGGGATACCCTTGTTAAAATAAATAAAAATAACTCGGTCGAGGGATTTGGTAAATTATTTAAAGAAAATTAATGTTGTTCACAAAAGAAGAATATAAACAAAGATTAACAAAAGTTAAAAAAATGATGCAAGAAAAAGGCATCGATCTTTTAATCTCACATGACACGAACAACATGAATTACCTAACAGGTTATGATGCTTGGTCTTTTTATTATGCTCAATGCGCAATTGTTCATATAGATGCAGACGAGCCTCTATGTTTTGTTAGGGCTCAAGATGCAGGTGGCGCATATATTAAAACTTATTTAAAGGATGAGAATATTTTAGTTTATGACGAAAATTATATCCATACTTGGCCAAAACATCCTTATGATAATTTGGTAGAGATTATAAAAGAAAGAAAATGGGATAATTTATGCATTGGATTAGAAATGGATGCGCATTACTTCACTGCGTTTTGTTATGAAAAAATAAAGCAAGGATTACCTAATGCAAAAATCAAAGATAGCGATCGTCTAGTTAATTGGGCAAGGTTAGTAAAATCAGATGCTGAAATAGGTTTCATGAAATCTGCTGCAAAAATTTCTGAAAAAGGAATGAAAACTGCAATGGAGGTTATTAAACCAGGAGTAAGACAGTGCGATGCAGTGGGTGAAATTCAAAAAACTTTATTCTATGGAACGGAAGAATTTGGAGGAGAATATTCTAGTATTGCAACATTACTTCCAACAGGGAAAGGTACTTCAGCTTCGCATTTAACAGCAACACAAGATAAATTTGTGGAGGGTGAGGCTACAATTATTGAATTATCTGGAGTTTATAAGCGATATCATGCTCCAATGGCGAGAACAGTTCTGCTTGGAAAACCCAATCAATTAAAGATTGATACAATGAACAAAACAATTGAAGCTTTAAATGCTGGCATAAGTCAAATTAAGCCTGGTAATACAGCAGATGATGTTGCTCAAGCTTTTTGGAAAATATTGGATAAAAACGGTATAGAAAAAAAATCTAGAACAGGTTATTCGATTGGAATTGGTTATCCTCCTGATTGGGGTGAGCATACTCTTAATATTTATAAGGGAGATATGACAGTTCTTGAGCCCAATGTTTGTTTCCACATGATAGCGGTAATGCAGTTTGGAGATTGGGGTGTTGAAGCATCTGAAGCTATAAGAGTTACAGAGAATGGATCAGAATTGTTTTGTAATTTTCCAAAAGAGCTTCATATTAAGAGTTAATTAGCTATTGAAATCTATTTATACAAATGTTTTATATTCACCTTTATGTCTAAAAATCCAGAATTTGTAAAATTCGATAAAGTAGATAAAAGTTATGACGGTAAAGTTCTTGTCGTCAAAGATCTTCAATTAGATATTGCAGAAGGTGAGTTCATTACAATGCTTGGTCCATCTGGTTCAGGTAAGACAACTTGTTTAATGATGTTAGCTGGTTTTGAAACACCAACTCACGGTGAAATATTATTAGATGGAAACATAATTTCGAATATTCCTCCACACAAAAGAGGTATCGGAATGGTTTTCCAAAACTATGCATTGTTTCCACACATGACAGTTTATGAAAACTTAGCTTTTCCATTAAGAGTAAGAAAAGTTGAAAAAGATGAAATAGATAAAAAAGTTGATAAAGCCTTATCTATGGTTTCATTAAGTGGATTTGAAACTAGAATGCCAGCTCAACTTTCAGGTGGACAACAACAAAGAGTAGCAGTTGCAAGAGCACTAGTGTTTGATCCAGCAGTTGTATTAATGGATGAACCTCTTGGAGCATTAGATAAAAATTTAAGAGAAAGCATGCAATATGAAATCAAACATATTCATGAAAGTATTGGTGTAACAGTTGTATATGTAACTCATGATCAAAGTGAGGCATTAACTATGTCAAATAGGATTGCAGTATTTAATGATGGAAAAGTTCAACAACTTTCAAATCCAGCAGAACTTTATGAGAAACCAGTAAATTCTTTTGTTGCTGAGTTCATTGGTGAAAATAATACTTTTAATGGAGAGGTAGTTGATATCGACAAAGACAAGTGTAAAGTAAAATTAGCGAACTCAGAGATACTAGCAAACCCAATATCTGTTAAGTCAAAAGGAGAACAAACAACTGTATCATTGAGACCCGAAAGGGCATTAATAAACCCAACTGATAAGATGGACAATATGTTTACTGGGAAGATTGAGGAAGTAATCTATCATGGTGATCATACAAGAGTTAGATTAAATCTTTTAGGAAGTTCTGAGTTTATTCTTAAAGTTCCTAACAGTACATCCAATTTAGAATTAAAAGTTAGTCAAGATATAAATATTGGGTGGAATAGTGTTGACGCTAGAGCATTAGACCCTAAATAATTTCAATTAAAAATATGTATATCTAATATACATTTTAAAGACAAAATCAGCTGTTGACTTAATCATCCCTATTTGTTGTACTTTTACTTATATAAATTAATTTATATCAACGTTTAAACGGAGGAATAATGAGAAAAATAAGTAAATTATTACTAGCTCTTTCTTTTGTTGTATCTCTAACTTCTTCAGCCTTTGCTGTTACAATAGCATCATGGGGTGGAGCTTATACTGAGTCACAAAAGCTTGGGTATGGTGATCCTACTGCTAAAGCACTTGGAATAGAAATCAACTGGGTTGACTATTCTGGTGGTTTATCAGAAATCAAAGCACAAAAAGAAGCGGGTGCTATAACTTGGGATATCATAGACTTATTTGCATTCGATACTATTAACGGATGTGATGAAGGTTTATTTGTTAAATTTGATTTTGACAAAGACTTCCCAGCTGCGCCAGATGGAACTCCTGCGAGTGAAGACTTCTTCACAGGAATGCCAAGTGAATGTGCTGTAGGTAACATTTTATATTCTTGGAACTATGCTTTTGATACAAGAGCATTTGGTGGTAAAGAGCCTAAAACAATTAAGGATTTCTTTAACACTAAAAAATTCCCTGGAAAAAGAGCAATCTATAAAAGTGCTTTAACAAACTTAGAAATCGCTTTAGCAGCTGACGGTGTTAAGTTGGGTGATGGCGGAACTAGAGTTTACAGAAAACTTTTAAGTGAAGGTGGAATCGACAGAGCGATGAATAAAATCAAAGCTTTATGTACAGATCCAAATGGTGGATGTGTATTCTGGTCTGCAGGTGCTCAACCACCTGAATTATTAGTTGCTGGTGAAGTTGTAATGGCAACTGGTTGGAACGGAAGATTCTTTAATGCTGAAATAGGTGAAGGTGCTCCAATTAAACAAGTATGGGATGGTCAAGGTCTTGACTACGAATATTTCGCACTTGTTAAAGGTGGACCAGATGAAGCAAATGCTAAAAAAGCTTTAGCTATGATGACTAACACAGAGATGTTAGCTGGTAGCGCGAAGTACATTGCATATGCTCCATGGAGAAAATCTTCTCTTGATGTAATCACTGCTGGCGAGCCATGGTACAAAGATGGTAAAACAGAAATGATGCCTCAAATGCCTACTGCTCCTGCAAACACTAAAAACTATTTCTTAGTTGACCCATTCTTCTGGGCTGATTACGGAACAGAAATTGGTGAGAAGTGGGAAGCAATGAAAGCAGGTCTATAATTTCAGTTTTAAACACTGAATTTATATAATATATTTAGGGCGGTTATTTATAACCGCCCTATTTTTTTATGAGCTCTGAAACAAAACAAATTTTAACTACTGACGGAATACCTCTAGAGGTCAGTTTAAAAAAAGCAGAAAAGAAGAATAAGATAAAAGCATTTCTTCTAGTAGCTCCTTTATTATTATTTTTAATCATCACCTATATATTTCCGATCGGAGAAATGTTTACTAGAAGTATTGATGACAAAATGATTACTAATATGCTTCCAAAAACATTTAAGGAAATGGAAAGTTGGGATGGACAAGAGCTACCACCAGAAGAAGTTTTCTCTGCTTTTTATTATGATTATAAAGCACTTGTTGAAAAACAAGAACATGGAAAACTTGGTCAAAGGTTAAATAAAGAAAAAAATGGCTTTAATTCAACAACCAAAAGACTGTTTAGAAATATTAAAAGAAAAAAAATTGATGAGTCTATAAGTATTAAAGAACAAATAATCAAAGTACACCCAAACTGGAATAAGGTAGAGTATTGGCAGGCGATCAAAAGAACTGCACCACCTTACACTTTAGCAAAATACCTAAAAGGTATGGACATGTATTACGCTCCAGATGGAAGCATTGTACAAGTGGATGAAGATAGAAGAATTCATAGAATTCTTTGGCTCAGAACACTAGAAATTGCGTTTTTTGTAACTTTATTTTGTTTTTTGATGGGATATCCAATCGCACATTTACTTGCAACATTGCCAATGAAATATTCAAATCTACTAATGATATGCGTTCTACTTCCATTTTGGACTTCATTGTTAGTTAGAACTGCAAGCTGGATGATTCTATTACAACAACAAGGGGTCGTTAATGATTTTTTTGTGATGATTGGACTGGTTGCAGATGATAACAGGCCGGAGATGATGTACAACAAAGTGGGTACTTATGTTGCCATGACTCAAATATTGTTACCTTTTATGGTTCTCCCACTTTATAGTGTTATGAAAACCATCTCTCCTAGCTTAATGAGAGCAGGTAAGTCGTT
>CABZPD010000028.1 GCA_902527415.1 uncultured Pelagibacteraceae bacterium
ATTAGTTTCAGATGTGAAAGACTTAATAAAAAACTACGAAAAAATAGAAAAACTAAGAGCAAATTTAGATTTTGATATTGATGGAATAGTTTACAAAGTAAATGAATTTTCACTTCAAAAGAGATTAGGAAACGTTGCTAATGCTCCTAGATGGGCAATAGCTCATAAATTTTCATCAAATAAAGCAATATCTGAAATAATTGAAATTGATATTCAGATAGGAAGAACAGGAGCTTTAACACCTGTAGCTAAGATAAAACCTGTAAACATTGGTGGGGTTATAGTTTCAAATGCAACATTACATAACGAGGATGAAATAACGAGAAAAGATATAAGAGTTGGAGATACTGTTACTGTTGAAAGAGCTGGCGATGTAATACCGCATATTCTTTCTGTAGATCTAAATAAAAGATCTAAATCAAGTTGTAAATTTATATTTCCAGAGAATTGTCCATCTTGTGGTTCAAAAACAATAAAAGAATTTAATAAAATAACAAAAAAGCATGATGCAGTTAGAAGATGCACGAGTGAAGGATACTATTGTGATCAAATTTCAATTGAAAAGTTAAAACATTTTGTATCAAAAGAAGCTTTTAACATAGATGGACTTGGAAAAAAAATAATTGAAAGTTTTTGGAAATTAAAATTAATAAAATATCCACAAGATATATTTAAATTAAATTATAATAAAATTGAAAAACTTGAGGGATGGGGAAAACTTTCATTAGAAAATTTAAAGTATTCTATAAATCAAAAAAGAAATATTTCTTTAGAAAGGTTAATATATTCATTAGGGATTAGACATATAGGTTTAGAGAATGCAAAATTATTATCTAAATATTTTGTTTCTTATTCAAATTTTAAAAATATATCTAAAAAAGATAATTATGAAAATTTATTAAATATTGATGGGATTGGTGAAACTCAAGTAAATTCTATAAAAAGTTTTTTTGGAAATAAAATTAATTTAGTAGTTTTGGATGAACTAGGGGAATTTCTGAATGTAAAAAATTTTACCTTAAATAAAAAAGATGGACTACTTAAGGATAAATCGTTTTTAGTTACAGGTAAATTAAATGGTATAAGTAGAGCTGAAATTAAAACACTTATTGAAGAAAATTCAGGAATTACGGTCAGTAGTGTTTCAAATAAATTAGATTATTTAATAACTGGTGAAAAACCTACTAAAAGAAAAGTAGAGAGTGCTAAGCAATTAAAAATTAAAATTATTAAGCAAGAAGAATTTTTAAAAATGCTAAATAAGACTAGCTAACCATTTTTTTTCGTTATTTTTTAGGTATTTTGAAATTTTTGAATAAACGTCTAAGTGATACTTGAAAAGATACTTTTTTTCAAAAGTATTAAGCATTTTAAAATTTATCAAATCTTTTTCTATAGGTGCCATTGTTAAATTTTCAAAAAATAAATTATTATTTTTTTTACTTACATAAACTAAATTTTCTATTCTTATTCCGTATTGATTTTTCTTATAATACCCAGGCTCATTACTTAAAATCATACCTTGTTTTATTTTAATATTATTTATCTTTGTGATGGATTGTGGTCCCTCATGAACATTTAGAAAAAAACCAACACCATGGCCAGTACCATGTGCATAATCTAAATTGCTTTTATTTAAATATTTTCTAGCTCGTTTATCAATTTTTTTTCCAGTATTGTTCTTATTTAAATTTGTAGTTGCAACTGCAATATGTCCCTTCAAAACTTTAGTAAAAATATTTTTTATTTTTTGTTTTTGATTTGAAAAAC
Source organism: uncultured Pelagibacteraceae bacterium (assembly GCA_902527415.1). GTDB lineage: Bacteria > Pseudomonadota > Alphaproteobacteria > Pelagibacterales > Pelagibacteraceae > Pelagibacter. The sequence continues at coordinate 1,771 of CABZPD010000028.1, forward strand.
AAATTGTTCTAGTGACATCTGTTGTACCATATTTGTATTGTCCACCTGAATCACACAAAAAAATATCTTTTTTATTGATTATCCTACAATTTTCTTTTTTAGCTCGATAATGAACAATTGCACCATTTTTCCCAGAACCTGCAATTGTATCAAAACTTGGATATAGAAAATTTTTATTCATTTTTCTAAATTTTTCTAATTTTATAGCAGCCTCTACCTCAGTAATTTTTTTTTTATTAATTTTTTTAATCCAATAAATAAATCTTGTTAAAGCAACTCCATCTAAAAGATGAGCATTGATCATGTTTTTAATTTCAGTTTTATTTTTTACTGCTTTAAGAAGATAAGTAGGATCCTCTCTACTAATAATTTTAAATTTTGATTTAATTAAATTTTCAAAAAAAATCGAGCACGATTTATCGTCTATAATAAAATACTTTCCTTTAATTTTTAATATTTCTTTTGATAAATTATTAATATCTAAAAATTGATTAATTTTTATAATTTTATTTTTAATTAATTTTTTACATTTACTTAAATTACTTATTAACAATATTTTTTTTGTTTTACTTATTAATAGTCTTGAATTAGGAATGGGACTATTGGGACCATCTCCACCTCTTATATTTAATAACCAAGCAACGTTTTCAGGTGCACTTATAAATATATAATCAGAATTATTTTTTTTTAAATATTTAGATATTTTATTAATTTTGGAACTTACACTTTCACCCACTATATTTTTATTTAATGAAAAAAATGGGATGTTATGACTTTCTTTTTGCTTTTTTATCTCATCAATTAAATTTTTATTAATAAACTTTATTTTGTTATTCTTTAAAAAATAATTTTTAATTTGAGTGTTGGTAAATAATTTTGGATCAATGCCTAAAGTTAAATTTTTAAATAAACTACAGTTTACTAATTTTTCAAATCCAAAAATTTTAAAATATTTTCCACTTTCAAGCTGACTCTGGATTGTGTATCTACCATCAGTAAATAAATAGTTTTTATTTTTTAAAATTATGGCTAAACCAGCTGATCCACTAAAATTAGATATGATTTCTAATCTATTAATCTTTGAGTATTCTGTAAAATAATCATCATTCTTAGGTACCACATATCCATCAATGTTGTATTTTTCAAATTTGTTTCTTAGTATTTCAATGTGGTTTTTCACTTAATTCTCTTCTGGTACCTGATCCAACCAGGACTTCTGGTGTTATCTTCAATTTCAAAATCTTGATTAAACTCAAAATCTTCTTCATTATTTATTTCTTCATCAAAGAAAGAATTTTTTTCTATATTCTTTTCTGGCAATTCTTCAATAAACCTTGAAGCCATACTATCTATCCAGTCGCCTTGATAAAATCTATTCATCGAAAAAGATATTATAGCTTTTTTTTTTGCTCTAGTAATACCCACATATGCTAAGCGCCTTTCCTCTTCTAAACCATTTTGTCCTTTTTCCTCTATAGATTTTTGATGTGGAAACAAACCTTCCTCCCAACCGGGAAGAAAAACTACATCGAACTCCAACCCTTTTGCAGCATGCATTGTCATCATATTTATTTTTTCACCTTCCCATTCTTGATCTATTGATGTTGCCAAAGACACATGTTCTAAAAAACTTTCTAAATTATCAAATTCTTTCATAGCGCTTAACAATTCTTTAATATTTTCTAATCTATTTTCATTATCCACATCTTTTTTATTTTTTAACATTGCTGAATATCCAGATTCATCCAGAACAATTTGCAATAATTTAATATGATTTGATTTTTTAATTATTAAATCGTTTCTCCATTTTGTTAAAGAATTTATAAATAAATTTAAACCAATTTTAGCTTTTGGTTTAATCAAATTTTTTTCAAGCATTATAATTGCAGCTCTTTCTAGATTTAAATTATTTTCTTTTGCAAATTCATGAATATTTTTTAAAGTGCTTTCTCCCACAGACCTTTTTGGATTATTTACAACTCTTTCAAAAGCAAGATCATCTTTTTCTTGATAGATTAATCTTAAGTATGCGACACAATCTTTTATCTCAGCTCTTTCATAAAATTTTGTTCCTCCTAGTATTCTATAAGGCATACCAATTTTGAGGAAACGTTCTTCGAATTCACGTGTTTGAAAAATAGCTCTTACTAGAATTGCAATATTGTTATAAGAAAATTTTTTTTTAATTTTTTTTTCTATTTCATCAGATATTCCTATCGCTTCATCTTTGCCATTTTTAAAACAGTTTAATTGAACTAGATCACCATCTTCCATTGTTGTAATTAATGTTTTGCCAACTCTATTTTGGTTATTAGAAATAAGATTAGATGCTACTGATAAAATATTTTGTGAAGATCTATAATTTTGCTCTAATCTAATTACTTTAGTATTTTTATAAACCTGATCAAACTCTAAAAAATTTTTTATTTCTGCACCTCTCCAGCTGTAAATTGACTGATCATCATCACCAACACAACAAATATTTTTATTATTCTCAGATAAGAGATTAAGCCATTTGCTTTGGATAAAATTCGTATCTTGATACTCATCAACAAGAATATATTTGAAGTTTTTTGAATATATTTCTCTAATATCTGAATTAAATTCCAAAATTTTTACAGTATGCAAAATAAGATCTCCAAAATCACAAGAATTTAAATCAGTCAATTTCTCTTGATAAATTTTATAAAGTGGAAGTATTGTTTTTTCGTAAATATCTTTTTTGTTTATTATTACTTCATTAGGATAAAATCCTTTATTTTTCCATCTATCAATTATGGCAAGTATAAACTTTGGGGATAACTGTTTTATATCAATATTCTCAGCTTTACATATATTTTTGATGAGTCTAATTTGATCATCAGTATCTATAATTGTAAAGTTAGAATTAAGATTTGCTGCTGATGCATGCTTTCTTAACAATTTTGCACAAATTGAGTGAAATGTTCCAAGCCAGGATAGTCCTACAGCAGTTGAACCAAGAATTTTACTTACTCTATTTTGCATTTCTTTAGCAGCTTTATTTGTAAAAGTGACTGCTAATATTTGATTAGGAAATGCCTTTTTTTCTTTAATTATGTTAGCAATTCTAGAAGTTAATACTTTAGTTTTTCCTGATCCAGCACCTGCAACAATTAAAAGTGGTCCATTTAAATATAATACAGCTTCTTTTTGAGCTTCATTTAAATTTTTTAAATAATCTTTGTTTATCATTTAGAATAATACTTTATAAGATTTGTTAATTGATATGAACAAAACAAAATCTTTTGTAAAATATTTAAAACAAATCAACAACTCAATTAATAATCAATTAGTAAAAAATTTAAATAGATTAAAATTTGATAATTTAATAAATTTAAGTAGAAGCAATAAAATTATTCTAACTTTTGTCGCAGTTATTGTATTATTTATTACTTATCTATTATTACCTACTTTTTATAATCAAAAAGATGTATCTAATGAAATTAAGTCAAATTTGCTAGAAAAATTTGATTTAGAAATCAAATTAATAAACAAGATAAATTATAATCTTTTTCCAAAGCCCCACTTTAAAATTAAAGATACTTCACTGTTATTTGAAAAAGAAGAAATATCAAATATTCAAGAAATGAGAATTTATATATCTTTAGATAACTTTTTCTCTTTAAATAATCTAAAGATAAAAGATGTAATTTTGGAAAATGCAAATTTTAACCTAAAAAGAAAAAACTATAAATATTTTTCAAATCTTTTACAAAAAGATTTTGGGTTAAGTACTTTAAATATAAGAGATAGTAATATTTTTTATAGAAATTCAAATAATGAGGTCTTATTTATCAACAAAATTCATAATATGGAATATTATTATGATGAAAAAGTTTCAGAAAATATACTGTATTCTAAAAATGAGGTGTTTAATATTCCTTATAAATTTAAAATATTTAATAATAATAATGTAGTATTTTCTGAGTTAGATTTAAGTTTTATTAAATTAAATTTTGAAAATGAACATTTTAATTCTGATGATCTGTCTTATGGAAAAACAAATATAGTTTTTAATAAATTAAAAAGTAACTTTACATATAAAATAAATCAAAATTTTTTTGAATTTAAGTTTTTTGATAAAAAGGAAAATCCAAAATTTGAATATAATGGTTTATTAAATTTTAAACCATTTTATTCTTCTGTAGAAGGTGAAACAGAAAAATTAAATTTATCTTATTTGTTAAATGTAAATGCAGTTTTGCCTCAATTAATTAAGACTGAGATATTAAATAATAAAAATATAGAATTTAAATTAAATATTCACGCAGAAAATGCTTTTAATGATATAAATTTTAGAGATATTAAACTTATTTCAAAAATTAAAGAGGGATTAATTGATATTGATCAAACAAATTTTATATGGAAAGAATCTGCAGAATTTAATTTTTCAAATAGTTTAATATTTGTTAAGGAAGGTGATCTAATTTTAGACGGAAATCTATCAATAGATATTAAAGATAATAATCAAATTTATAAATTCTTGTTAACACCCAAGAATTACAGAAATAAAATAAAAAAAATTGATTTTAATTTTACATATAATTTTGATCGTAAAACTGCGAATTTAAAAGATATAAGACTAGATGGTAAACTTGATCAAAAAGTAAATAAAATTTTAAGTGATTTGATATTTAGAAAAGATAATTTACAAAATAGGATATATCTAAAAAATAAATTAAATGAGGCATTAAAAAATTATGATGGATAAATCATTTTTTTAGGATCAACTATTTTATTGTAATCTTTTTCATTAATTAATCCTGTTTTTAAAGCTTCATGCTTCAAAGTCGTATTGTTCTTAAGAGCTGTTTTTGCAATTTTTGCAGCGTTATCATATCCAATGTGTGGTGCCAATGCTGTTACTAGCATAAGTGAATTATCTAGATGTTCTTGAATTTTCTTTTTATTCGCTTTTATTCCCTTTACACAATAAAGAGCAAAATTTTTTGTGCTGTCAGCTATCAGATCAATTGATTGCAAAATGTTATGAGCAATTAAAGGTTTAAAGACATTAAGTTCAAAATGTCCATGTGACCCAGCCATTGTAATACCATTATGATTACCTATGACTTTAACACAAACCATTGTAACAGCTTCACATTGAGTTGGATTTACTTTTCCTGGCATAATAGATGAGCCTGGCTCGTTTTCAGGTAGAATTAGCTCTCCATATCCAGCTCTTGGTCCAGAACCTAAGAAGCGAATATCATTTGATATTTTCATAAGCGCAACTGCACAGGTGTTTAAAGTTCCAGAAAAATTTACAATCGCATCATGAGCAGCAAGTTCAGCAAATTTATTTGGGGCTGGTTTAAATTTAATTTTTGTGAATTTAGCGATTTCTTTTACAATTTTTTTATCAAAATTTTTCTTTGAATTTATTCCAGTACCAACTGCCGTACCACCTTGTGCAAGAAATAATATTTCTTTTAACGCATACTCTATTCTTTCAATACTTTTTTTTACCTGAAAATGATATCCTGAAAATTCTTGTCCAAGAGATAGTGGAGTAGCATCTTGTAAATGAGTTCTTCCAATTTTTACTATATTTTTAAATTCATTCGACTTTCTTTTCAACTCTCTTTCTAAAATTTTGAGATTTGGTAGCATTTTAGAAATAGTTTCTTTAGCAACAGAAATGTGCATTGCAGTTGGAAAAACATCATTTGTAGATTGAGATTTGTTTACATGATCATTTGGATGAATAGGTTTTTTAGTACCCTTTTTTCCACCTAAAATTTCTATAGCTCTATTAGCAATAACCTCATTTACATTCATGTTTGTTTGTGTTCCAGAACCAGTCTGCCAAACCTTTAAAGGAAAATTTTCGTCTAATTTACCCTTGATCACTTCATCTGATGCTTTAATTATTGCTTTAGAAATTTTACCATCAATTAATTTACCTTTAGCATGTACAATTGCAGCTGATCTTTTAATAATTGCTATTGATTTAATAATTGAAATATTAACTAAAATTTTTCCAATATTAAAAAATTTATTGGATCTTTGAGTAGAGGCTCCCCAATATTTATCATTTGGGACATTTATGCTTCCAATACTGTCAAATTCTTTTCTTAATTTCATTGATTAATTTTTAAGTAACAAATAATGATTAACATACAATAATTTTTTAAAAACATACAGGAGCATTATGTCGAATTTTAGTAAAGTTGGTACTTTCATGAAAACTTTTGGTCAGGAAGTAAAAACAAAACCATCATTTAGCACTGATAAAATAAATAAATTAAGGATAGATCTAATAAAAGAGGAACTAGAGGAGCTTACAGAAGCTATGAATAATAAGGACTTATTGGAAGTAGCTGATGCGCTAACAGATATTTTATATGTAACTTATGGAGCAGGGCACGCGTTTGGAATTGATTTGGATAAATGTTTTGATGAGGTACAAAATTCAAATATGAGCAAGTTAGATGAAAATGGAAAACCAATCTACAACGAGTCTGGAAAAGTCATGAAAGGCCCTAACTATTTTAAGCCAGATCTATCAAAGTTTGTGAATTAAATTTCTAACTTAAAGTCAATTGCAGGAGCGCTATGTGTAATACTGCCAACAGAAATTCTGTTAATTCCAGTAGACGCAATAGCTTTGACGGTTTTTAAAGTAACATT
>CABZPD010000029.1 GCA_902527415.1 uncultured Pelagibacteraceae bacterium
TTATATCCATATATGTTATTATATATCATGAAAAATATTTGTGACTGGAATAATTGTAATGAAATAGGTGAATATAAGGCACCAGTTGAAAAAGATAATAGCAGAAAATTTCGAATGCTTTGCCTTGAGCATGTAAAAGAATTTAATAAAAATTGGAACTATTTTTCAGGAATGAATGATGACCAAGTAATGGATTTTTTAAAATCTGACATGACTTGGCACAAACCTACGCAAAGCTTTAGCTCTTCAGATAATTTTTTCAAAGTGTTATGGAATACAACTTTGAGAGATGAGTTAGATAAAGAAAAAATAAATGGAGATTATAACCATATGCGTCAATTTAAATTCGATCATAAAGATATAAAAGCTTTTGGAATATTGGGGGTTTCTGTGGGTTTAAAGTGGAAGAAAATACAAGATAAATTCAAATTACTTGTGAAAAAATTTCACCCTGATATGAATTCTGGAAATAAAAAATACGAGGAAAAACTTAAACTTATAACATTGGCTTACACTCAATTAAAAAATACCTACAGGGAAAAAATTGACACCAAATCTTAACACAGAACCGGATATTAAGGTTTCATTAAAACAGACTTTTGGAATTGATTCAGAAATGGAAGTAGACGCATTTTCAAAAAAGAATGAATATGTTCCTGAAATTGATAAAAACTACAAATTCGATAGAGATACTACTTTAGCCATTATTTCAGGATTTGCTTATAATAAAAGAGTTTTAGTTCAAGGATATCATGGCACTGGTAAATCTACTCACATTGAGCAAATTGCTGCAAGATTGAATTGGCCTTGCATCCGTGTAAATTTAGATAGTCATGTAAGTAGAATTGATTTGATTGGAAAAGATGCGATTGTTCTTAAAGATGGCAAACAAGTAACTCAATTTAATGAAGGAATTTTACCATGGTCTATACAAAATCCAGTTGCACTTGTTTTTGATGAATATGATGCTGGTAGACCTGATGTAATGTTTGTAATTCAAAGAGTTTTAGAAGCTGAGGGAAATTTTACATTACTAGATAAAAACAAAGTAATTAAACAAAATAAATTTTTTAGATTATTTGCTACCTCAAATACTGTAGGACTTGGTGATACGACAGGTCTTTATCATGGTACGCAGCAAATTAACCAAGGTCAGATGGATAGATGGAATATTGTTACAACTTTAAACTATCTTAGCCTAGATAGAGAAATGGACATTGTTTTGTCTAAAAATAAAAACTTAAATAACGCAAAGGGAAAAGAAAAAGTTGCTAACATGATAAAAGTAGCATCTTTAACGCGTAAAGGATTTATCGCAGGAGACATTTCAACAGTGATGAGCCCAAGAACAGTGTTACATTGGGCAGAAAATGCGGAGATATTTAAAGACACTGGTTACGCTTTTAGAGTAACTTTTCTTAATAAATGTGATGATATTGAAAAAAATACTATCGCAGAATATTATCAAAGATGTTTTGGTGAAGAGTTGCCAGAATCTTTGATTAATATTCAAATCTAATGAGCACTAAAGAAAATAATTTAAAAGAAAAATTCAAAATTGCTTTAACTTCTACAGCAAAAGTAATTGCTGATGATTTTGATATAAAAAAAACAAATTCTGAAGAAAAAAAAATAAAAGAATTTAATTTTCTAGAGATTGATAATTTAACTAGTCCAGCTGATTTTATAAGATTACGTGCAGAAACAGACTCCTCTGCTTTGAAAAAAAAATTTTGTAATGAAACAATTTACAAAAAAAACCTTCCCTCAAATACATCTTCTAGATCTCTTTATAATATAGCTGAAAAAATACGTTATGAGACTCTGGGAGGAAAAATGTTAAAAGGAATTGAGAAAAATTTTCAAGAAAATTATCATCAAATAATAAACCGTAAACGCAAAGATCAATTAAAAACTAAAGAGGATGTATCTGTATCAGAAGCATTCGAACTATATATGCTTAAGAATTTTCATAAAATTAAGCTAAATCCTCTAACAACAAAAATGCTTAATTTTTGGGAAAAAGACTTTGAGGAAGCTATAGAAAAACATAAAGAATTTTTACTTAAAAATCTTGAAGATCAAAACATTTATAGTTCAAAGTTTTCAGAAATATTGGAAGAAATGGACATTTTTCAAAGTGAAGATGAGGATGAACGAAAAGAAGAAAATCAAGATCAAGGACAAGATAATCCGTCAAATGAAGATGAAAATAATGACAAAGAAGATAATAAAGATGAAAAAGATGAAAATGTATCAGAAGCTTCACTAGATGCTGATTATAGTGTTGATGAATTTAACTTTGACGAACAGCTGTCGGACACAGAGTCAGATGAACAAAGCTCTGAGCAAGTAGCTCAAAAAAAAATAGATAATATCAATTTAGATTATAAAATATTTACAACTCAGTTTGATGAAGTTGTAAAAGCTGAAAATCTGGAAAATGCAGATGAAGCAACAAAACTAAGAAAAAATTTAGATCAACAATTAATTGGCTTTCAAGATATTATAACGAAACTTGCAAATAAACTTCAAAGACAATTGCTTGCAAAACAAAATAGAGCATGGGAATTTGATTTAGAGGAAGGGTTGTTAGACAGTTCAAAACTTCCAAGAATTATTATGGATCCATATAATTCTTTATCATTCAAAAAAGAAAAAGATTTAGATTTTAAAGATACAGTAGTGACTCTGCTCATAGACAACTCTGGATCTATGAGGGGACGACCAATAACTATTGCGGCTATTTGTGCAGATATCTTATCCAGAACGTTAGAAAGGTGCTCTGTTAAAGTTGAAATTTTAGGCTTCACAACCAAAAATTGGAAGGGTGGACAGAGTAGAGAATTATGGACTAAAAATTCTAAACCGAAAACACCAGGAAGATTGAACGACCTAAGACATATAATTTATAAAGGAGCAGATACCCATTGGAGACAAGCAAAAAATAATTTAGGGCTAATGCTTAAAGAAGGATTGCTCAAAGAGAACATTGATGGGGAAGCTATATCGTGGGCATACAATAGAATTAAAAAGAGAAAAGAGGAAAGAAAAATATTAATGGTTATTTCTGACGGAGCCCCTGTAGACGACTCAACACTTTCTGTAAATTCAGGTGATTTTTTGGAAAAACATTTAAAAAAAATTGTTAAATTTATTGAAAATAAATCGGATATTGAAGTTTTGGCTATAGGAATTGGTCACGATGTTTCAAGATATTACAATAAAGCTATCAAAATTACTGATGTCAATGAATTAGGTGATGTTATGATATCTCAATTAAGCTCATTATTTGAAACAAAGAACAAATACCATTAAATATTAAATAATTCTTTATTTTTCCATCTAATAATAACTTCAGCGCCACTACGTGTTTTCGAATTTCTACAATTAACGGATGCAAAATTTTTTTCTAACAAAGTTTTTCCAATAAACAACCCTAGTCCTAAACCCTCTTTAGACTTATCTTTTGAATAATTTGATTTTAAATATGGTTCTCCAATTTTCGATAATATATCTCGTGGATAACCATTACCGTCATCTTCTACTGTGAGCTCTGTAAATTCACTATCACTTTTTAAATTAATAAAAATAGAATTTTTGGCAAATTTATTCGCGTTTCCTATGAAGTTTCTTAATCCATAAACTATTTCAATAGATTTACTTATTTTTTTTGGGTTTGAGTCTTGATCAAAATTGAAGACAAATTCCTTTTTACTTATTTCTTTAAATGAAGAGATAATTTCATGCAAATAATCTCGAATATTAATATCTTTATCAATAAATTCATCCTCTTCTACGGGATTTAATGTTAATCGCTTTAAAATTTCATTACATCGCTCGACTTGGCTATTCAATAACTCAATATCTTTTTCTAAATCTTTTTGCCCCTTAAATTGCTTCATTAAATCATGTGCAATTATTGTTATCGTGGAAAGTGGTGTTCCTAAAGAATGTGCAGCTGCAGCAGCTTGACCTCCCAAAGATAAAAGTTCATGTTCTTTAGCCATTACCTCTTCCATTTTTCCTAAAGCCTCTTTTCTTAATCTAGATTGTGTGCCAAATGTCATTGCAAAGTAATTTAAAAAGACCAAGGCAACAATTAAGGATGTTGGTATAGAATAGTAAAAATAATGATTGTTATGAAAATCACTGTTTAAATTAATTGGCAAATCTTCATAGTTAAAAGTTAGAAAAATAATTATAATTGTTGTTAAAGTTACTAATAATGTATTGGTTCTTAAGCTCAAATTTGATGAAGAGAAAACACTTGGTATTAATATAAAAATTACAAATGGATTAGTTATTCCTCCTGATAAATAAAGAAGGATACCTAATTGCAAAATATCTATAAGCAGGAAGATAAAAGCAGATCTATCTGATAATTGTGTTTTTTTATAAATAAAAATTAAATATAAATTACTTAATATTCCTAAAAATATTACTAAATTTGAGGTAATAAAATCAAAACTAGGATTTAGAAATAAATATACAAAATTTACTGCAATTAATTGTCCAATAATTCCGATCCATCTTAGAGTTATATACGTTGATTTTTTAAAAGAATGATATTTTGAAGTTTCAAAAAACTTCATTTTTAAATATCAAGATTTCTAACATTTATAGCATTAGAAACTATAAAATCTTTTCTTAATGCAACATCATTACCCATTAAAGTATGGATTAAACTTTGATCTTTTTTCAAATCTTTTGAGTATTGTACCTGAAGTAGATTTCTTGTTTCTGGATCTAATGTAGTGCTCCATAATTCTTCTGGATTCATTTCTCCAAGACCTTTAAATCTTTGAATATTCATTTTTGATTTTTCTTCATCAATTTTTTTTGAATAATCTTTAGATCCTTTTTTAATTTTTTTTAACTCCTTATTATTATTTATTATGTAATCTTCTAGCTCCTTCTCATCCTTAATGTAAATACCTTTAGACCCTTTGTTAATTTTAAATAAAGGCGGCTGCGCTAAATAAACATGACCATTTTCAATTAGCTTATTAAATGGCTTATTATTAAAAAAAGTTAAAAGGAGGGCTCTTATATGAGAACCATCTACATCAGCATCGGTCATAATAATAATTTTTCCATATCTTAGATCTTTTAAATCAATCTCTTGTGCTTTTGGATCTAAACCAAGCGCATTAATCAATGTAACTATCTCATTTGACGAAATCATTTTAGATAAAGCCTTTGTTCTATGATCAGGACCATTGCCATTGCCGTTTCCATTTTTTTTAACATTAAAATCTTCTACATAAGTATTAAGTATTTTACCTCTAAGCGGTAAAACTGCTTGATTTGCTCTATTTCTTCCTTGTTTTGCAGATCCACCCGCAGAATCCCCCTCCACAATAAACAATTCTGTTCCCTCTTGCTTACCAATTTGGCAATCAGCTAATTTTCCGGGAAGACCACTTAATTCAAGAGCTCCTTTTCTTCTTACATTTTCTCTTGCTTTTCTAGCAACATCTCTAGCCATTGCTGCTTGAATAACTTTAGCTAAAATAATTTTAGCGATAGAAGGATTTTGATCAAACCAAATAGATAATTTTTCATTTACTAATGTTTCTACAATCATTCTTACTTCTGATGAAACTAGCTTATCTTTTGTCTGAGATGAAAATTTTGGATCAGGAATTTTAGTTGAAAGTACACAAGTTAGACCTTCTTTGATATCATCACCTGAGATTGCTAATTTATTTTTCTTTAGTAAATTATTTTCATTGGCATATTTATTAATTACCCTAGTTAATGCACTTCTAAATCCCAACAAGTGGGTTCCGCCATCTTTTTGATAAATATTATTAGTATATGGAAATATATCTTCCGTATATCCTGCATTCCATTTTAATGAACACTCTAATTCAATATTATTTTTTTTTCCTTCAATATATATTGGTTTTCTAAATAGATCATTTCCATTTTTATTTTGTAACTTTTCTCTTTTTTCATCTAAAAAATCTACAAATTCTAGAACACCACCATCAAATTTAAACTCGGATGTTTTCTCTTTCTTTTGACTTGCGTCAGTAAATATTATTTTAATTCCTTTATTTAAAAATGCTAATTCTCGCATTCTTTTAATAAGAATATTTGCACTAAATTTAGTTGTGGAAAAAATTTCTTTTGAAGGTAAAAAAGTAATTTGTGTACCAGTTTGCTTTGCTTTCCCTACTACCTTTAAAGGAGCTTTAGCTTCACCATTTTTAAATTCAATGTAGTGTTTTTTTCCATCTCTAAATATCTCTAACTGTAATTTTTCTGAAAGTGCATTGACAACTGAAACACCAACACCATGCAATCCACCTGAAACTTTATAAGAATCATGATCAAACTTACCACCAGCATGAAGTTGAGTCATAATTACTTCTGCTGCTGATTTTTTTTCTCCTTTATGAATATCAACAGGAATACCTCTTCCATCATCATTTACTGTAATTGTTCCATCAGAGTTAATTTTTACATTAATATTTTTACAATATCCTGCTAATGCCTCATCAATAGAGTTATCAACAACTTCATAGACCATATGATGCAAACCAGTTCCATCATCTGTATCTCCAATGTACATACCTGGTCTTTTTCTAACCGCTTCAAGACCCTTTAAAACTTTGATGGAGTCTGCCTGATATGTGTTTTTATTTGTCATTTTTTTAATTTTTGGAAAAAGAAAATTATAACATTTTTTATAAAAATTGCTGATTTATCTTAACAAAAAAAATGTAAAATGCCTAAATTACCCTTGAAAAATAAAGCTTATTTAATGGCGGAGAGAATGGGATTCGAACCCATGAAAGAATTGCTTCTTTACACGCTTTCCAAGCGTGCGCCTTCAACCACTCGGCCACCTCTCCAAACTTTAATATCTAATTATAATTTATATGATATTTAACTGAATAATGAAAATATTTGATTGTTTTACTTTTAATGATGAAAATTTTATCCTTGAAATAAGACTAAATGAGATGAACAAATATATTGATTATTTTATAATAGTAGAATTTGGAGAAAATCATCAAGGAGGAAGAAAAGGTAAAAAAATAGATGAAAAAATTTTAGAAAAATTTAAAAACAAAATTCGATATATATATGTTGATAAATTTAATAACAATTTAAGCTCCTGGCAAAGAGAAAATTTTCAAAGAAATTACATCCTAAATGGTCTCTACGATGCTATGGATGATGATATTATTTTAATTTCTGATCTAGATGAAATTCCAAATT
>CABZPD010000030.1 GCA_902527415.1 uncultured Pelagibacteraceae bacterium
TTCCAATTATTTCTCAATATCAAAACACAAAAAATTTAGAACTAGATGAAAAGCTTATTCAAAAACATATCAATTGGTTAGACCCACATGTAAAACAATTCTTGGTATGCGGAACTACAGGAGATGGATGGAATTTAACTGATAAATTAATTTTAAATTGGTTAGATATATTAAATGATAACTCTTTAATCAAAAAAGATAACAAAATATTATTTGGAGCATTTGGAAAAACAACAGAAGATGTTCTAAGACGTGCAGATATCATAGAAAGATATCTAGTTAAAAATGGATCATCTGCAGGTTTTTTTGGATTAACTTTATGTGCTCCCGTTAACGAAAACATCAAACAAAAAGAAATTATTTCACATTTTAAGCGTATCATTGAAAATACACATTTACCAATTTCTATCTATCAATTACCTCAAGTAGTAAAATGTAAAATTGAACCTGAAACTTTAAAAATATTAAAAGATAATTTTCAAGATAGAATTCAATTATTTAAGGATACTAGTGGTGAAGATGATGTTGTGAATTCTGGAATTAATTTTAATGATTTAATATTTTTAAGAGGAGCAGAAGAAAATTATTTTGATCATTTAAAACCTAATGGGAAATATGATGGATTTTTATTAAGCTCAGCAAATTGTTTTGGTAAAATTTTAAGAGAAATTTATAATAATGTTGCAAAGGGTAATTTTAAAGATGCAGAAAAAATGTCTGAAGAACTAAGCGATATAATTAGAATTTCATTCTCAGAAGGTCAAAAACTAGATTTTGGAAACCCTTTTTCTAATGTAAATAAAGCATTTGCTCATGTCTTAATTAATAAAGATAATCTTAGTTGCAAAACATGTTTTGACAGAAATATACCTAATGAATTTTTAAATGATATATTTCTATTGCTATCTAAATATAACTTAAGAAAATCCTTATAGGAATTTGTAAAATTTTGTGGGATAACTATACCCAGGACTATACCAGATTGAGATAAATCAAGGTTTGAAGTAGTATGAATAAAGAAAACGCAAGTAAACTCTGGAAAATTATTCAGGATGCTGGCGATTATTTAGTGGGGCAATTACCTGATCACCCAAATCACCCTAAAGGAAGAAACCCCTATGCTCATGTTGCTATTTGTGTGAAGAGTAAGTTTAACGCAAGTTATAAAGACATTCCTGACGAACAATATGATGAAGTGATAAAATATATTGAGTTTTTAAAAGAAAATCCTAGCTAGCTTTAATTGTATTTAACAATTCATCAACATCGCTATCTTTAGTATTCCAAGCAGCAACTAATCTTACCGCTTTACCATCTAATTCTTCTTCATTCATTTTATAACCTTCAGAATTAAGATGTTCTATTTTTTTTCTTGGAAATTTTGCAAAAACTTCATTTGCTTCAGTTGGATAAGCAATTTCAATATCATTATGTTTGCTTAAACCATTACTTAATTTTTTACCCATTGCATTAGCGTGTTTTGCGTTTCTCAACCATATATCATTTGAAATATAGGCGTCTAATTGAGCTGAAACAAAACGCATTTTAGATAACAAATGCCCTGCTCGTTTCATTAAAAAAGCAATGTCTCCAACTAATTCTTTCTTAAAAAATATAATTGCTTCAGCTGCCAGACATCCATTTTTAGTTGCTCCAAATGACAATACATCAACCCCAGATTTCCAAGTCATTTCAGCAGGAGTTACATCTAAAGATACCAAAGCATTAGCAAATCTAGCGCCATCCATATGTAAATTTAGATTATGTTTATGGGTGATTTCTGCAATTTTTTTAATTTCATCTAATTGATAAACTTCACCTGTTTCGCACACTTGAGTGATACTGACTGATGAAGGTTGTGTATGATGAACAATCCCTTTTCCTCCAATAGATTGATCTAACTCCTCTGCAGTTATTTTTCCCATTATTCCATTTAAAGGGACCAACTTTCCTCCTCCTGTATAAAATTCAGGTGCACCACATTCATCGGTGTTTATATGAGACATCTTATGACAATAAATATTTCCATATGAAGGTGTTATTGTGGATAATGCTAAAGCATTAGCAGCAGTACCTGAGGCAGTAGGAAAAACAATTACTTCTTTTTCAAAGATTTTTGAAAACTTATCTTGCAATTCTGTTGATAAAGGATCGTTTCCATATGGTGTACTATCTCCTTCATTGGCTTTTAAAATTGCATCTAATACCTCTGGACAAGCACCAGCAACATTATCAGAAGCGAATTTAACTCGCTCTCTTTTTATTTTAATTTTTGCCATAATTATTTTTTTGGAAAGTAATCTTTAAGTTCACCCTCTCGGTAAACATCTGCAGTACAACAATGTAAACCTCCACCAAAAGCGTAGGCATCTCTAAGTTCTACTGGTATAACTTCCATTCCTAATTTATCTAATTGCTCAGCTTGGTATTTTTCACTTTTTTCCACACATACAGTTTTAGGATCTAAAACTAAAACATTCATTGATAGCCAAGTTGATGAATAGCATAATGGTGGTGGTTCGTTATGTGCTGGTTGTGCACTGTCTAAAATTTCCCAACCATTGTCCTCAAAAAGTCTTCTTTGTTCCTTAGGAAGTCTTCTTTGTGGGTTATTGATAATTAAACCTTCTTTAATTGGGGTAAAAGTTGCATCAATATGAATTGGATAAGGATCACCTGGGAAGTTAACTGCATGAATTCTGTGATCTTTATAATGTCTCTTTAGCCAATCAATTCCTTTTAAATTTGTTGTAAAACCATGTTGAACAACTAAATCTTTACCAAATCTTAATACGTCTGCTGCATCAAATAGCGGTTCTTCCTCAGTGGTTACAAAATATTTTTTTTCGGTCCACTCTAATCTTTTTTGAACACCAATTTTATCTGATAAATAATCTTTTCTATAATCTTCATCCGTTAATCTTGGTTTTGGAGCAGACTCGTGTCTCATATTAGGATCTTGATTATAATAATCTTTTAAAAGTGGTCGGTAACATAAATATTCAAACCAACGACAACGGTAACTCATTGTAGCTTCTAAGATCTCATTACCCACTGTTAACAAAACATCTCTTGGAGGCATGCAGCCAAACATGGTTTCTGCTTCCCAATCAGGTGTGGAAGTTTTTTGATTAAAATCAATTGGTGTTGGTCGATCAACTTTAATACCTCTTTTTTGAAGCATATTTGAAAAGTTATCTAATAATTCATTTGCTTTATCTACAGTGTCTTTAGTTCTTGGACCAAACTGACCCCGCATATCACTATCTTCAGGAACTTTTGCATCCAAAGCAGGCTCTGGTGCTGGTATACAAGTACCATCCGCTCTTCCAACAATAACATGTTTTAATGGATCCCACTCGTTCCAACTATTAACAATAGTTTTATTCTCACTCATAAAGATTAATTTTTTATAATATTATGCTCAGGACCAAAAGGAAATTTTGTAATATTCTCTGCTCCATCTTTACCAATCACCAAAATATCGTGTTCTCTATATCCACCTGCGCCAGGATTACCCTCTGGGATCATTATCATTGGCTCCATCGACACGACCATATTTTCCTCGAGAACAGTATCAATATCTTCCCTTAATTCTAAACCAGCTTCTCTTCCATAAAAGTGAGAAAGCATACCAAATGAATGTCCGTAACCAAACGTTCGATACTGAAGATAACCAAGTTCAGCGAAAAGTTCGTTAAGCTCATGACAAATATCAGAACACTTTACACCTGGTTTAATTAATTCTAATCCACGCTTGTGCACTTTAACATTTGCTTCCCAAGCTTTAAGTGAAGCATCATCAGCATGATCTAAAAATAAAGTTCGCTCTAGTGCAGTGTAGTATCCTGAGATCATTGGAAAAGTATTTAAAGATAAAATATCTCCTTTAACTAATTTTCTATTAGTCTTTGGATTGTGAGCTCCATCTGTATTGATACCAGATTGAAACCATACCCAAGTGTCCATGTACTCTGCGCCTGGATAACTTTTAACAATCTCTCTTTCCATTCTATCTCTTGCTGCTATTGCTACTTCGATCTCTGTATTATCTTCTCTAATATTTTTAACTATTTCTTCACCACCAATGTCTGCAATTCTTGCACCACTTCTGATGATCTCTATTTCTTCGTTCGATTTAATCATTCTAAGTTTCATTAGATCTTTTGAAACATCGCTAAACACTGTGAAAGTAAAAATAGACCCTATTTTTTCTCTCATATCTAACGTGACATGATCATTTTCAATTCCAATATTTTTTGGAGGTTCATCTCTTCCAATGATTGAAACAATGGCTCTTAAAAAATTATCTCTTTTCCAATCAGTATAAATAACGTTAGCACAATGAGATCTACGCCATGGTTGACTTGCATCAATGTTAGCTGAAATTGTTGAGATTTTATTTTGAGTGATCACACATCCGTATGGTCTTCCAAAAGAACAATAAATAAAACCTGTGTAGTATGCAACATTATGCATTGAGGTTAAGATAACCATATCGAGGCCATTTTGGTCCATCACTGATCTAAGTTTGCTTACTCGATCATTATATTCTTTATCTGTAAAAGGTAATTTTACTTTTTCACCATTTTTAAGTTCAAAAAAATCTGGTCGTTCCATATTAATTTAATGCTATATATCTTTTGTTCCATCTCATTATTAAACTGTAATAAAATATAGATACAAAAAGAAAAAAACCACCGATTATAGTATTTGTAGATGGTACTTCATTAATACCAAATAATGGCAACCAAACCCAAAAAATTCCACCTACAACTTCGGTTAAAGATAATAAAGTCAATTCTGCTGCTGGTATCGCTTTAGATCCAATTGAATATAAAATTAATCCAAAACAGACTAGTGTCCCATGCAAAGAAAATAAAGCTCCGTTATAGCTAGATGAAAAGAAAACTAAGTCTTTGGATAAAATCATGATTGTTGCAAACACAAAACAAAATAAACCTGCAAAAGCTACAGTTGTAAATTTTGGTGTTTCTTTTCTCCATCTAAGTGTTACAGAGAAAACAGAGAAACCAATTGAAGAAGTTAAACCAAATACAAAACCAATTAATGATTTTTCACCTGTGTTTCCAAGCGCCATAATAATGATACCAACTGTTGCAATAATTATCGATATCCACACATTGAGAGAAATTTTTTCTCTTAAAAATAAAAATGCTAATAATGCTGTGAAAAAAGGCATTGCTGCTAAACAAAGCAAAGTAACTGCGGCACTAGTATTTGTAATTGAATAAATAAACGTAATCATGGCGATACCTAATCCAGATCCGCCGATTACTCCAGATAAACCTATTTTATAATAGTTTTTGTAAAAATTTTTTCCTTCCTCGAAAAATAAATAAAGATTTAATAAGATGAAAATTGTTAAACCTCTACCAAAAATATACTGCCAAGGTACCAATTGAGGATTATCCATGTATCGAACTACTAATGGGCCAAATGACCATAATAGACCGGCAAAAAGCACAACAGGAATGGCTATTCTTGGATTTCTTAACTCTAACATAATGAGAAATCTAATTGTAAATAGAATTTTCTACAACAAAAATACGTTTCTAAACTAAATTTTGATTTGAAAGGTTGGGGAAAAAACAATCAACGACATCTCCTTTTTTAAATTTTGATTTACCTGCTGGTAACAAAACCCAAATATTTGATTTTACAAATGATTTAATCCTAAAAGACTCTTGACCTTTTAAAATTTCAACATTTATTTTTCCATTTTTAGTTGTGCTTAATTGGCTCTTTACAAATCTTGTGAAATTCTTTTTTTTATTAAATCCATTCGTCAAAATAGCTTTAATTGATTTTTCTTCTGATAATCCTAAAGCATTTAAAATATATGGAATTACAAAAAATCTAAAACATGCAGCAGAGGAAATTGGATTTCCAGGGAGTCCAAATATTGCCTTTTCTTTTCCTTTGATTTTTGCAAACATTATTGGTTTTCCAGGCCTTATTGCAGCACTTTTAAAGTAGTTAGATAACTTAAATTTTTTAACAACACCCGGTATAAAATCAAATTTACCTGCGGAAACTGCACCTGACGTAATAATTATATCATCTTTAGATTTAATTAATTTATTTATTTTTTGTTTAAAAATATTTTGATGATTATCTCTCAATATACTGCCACTTTTAAAATTAAATAAAAAATTTTGATTTAAGTTTTTTATATAGTGTGTGTTGGAATTTCTTACCATCCAATTTGGAATATTATCTTTGTCTGATATTTCGTTTCCTGTTGAAAAAAATAATATATTAATTCTTTTTTTTACTTTAATATTTTTAATGCCTAAACTTTTAAAAGCTAAAATATGGTTTGGTTTAACAATTGTATTTTTTTTTATTATAACCTCCCCCTTTTTATAATCCGAACCTGCAAACCTAACGTGATTAAATTTTTTTATTTTTTGGTCAATTAAAATATATTTTTTATTAGGCGTAAAAATTATTTGTTCTATAGGAATAATTGTATCAAAACCCTGTGGTATAATTCCTCCAGTCATTATTTCGGCAGTATCAAATTTTTTTATCTTTTTATTAAATGGTTTCATTCCTGCCGCAATTGAACCAATAATTTTAAATTTTTTTAGGAATTTTTTTTTTAATCCATTAGTATCTTTTGAATTAATTGCGTACCCATCAAATGCCGCATTGTCTCCTGTTGGATAATTTATATTAGAATAAATATTGGTAGAAACTACTCTATTTAGAGAATTTACACTCTTTATAGTCTCATCTTTAATTTTAATTTTGGCTTTTTTTAAAATTGTCTTTGATTTTTCGTAACTAATCATTTTTGAATATTTCTTCAGCTTTTTTTAAATCTTCTTTTGTATTTATATTAAAGAAAGGATCATTATTTGAAAACTCCATATTAATTATTTTTACCCCAGTATTATTAGCCCACAACTCTACTTTTCTTTCTCCATTATTTAGATC
>CABZPD010000031.1 GCA_902527415.1 uncultured Pelagibacteraceae bacterium
CTACCGCAAGAAGAATAAACCAATTAGAAGAAAATAATATAATTAAAAATTATTCAATAAATATTGATGAAACTTCACTTGGTTACAAATTTCCTGCATTTATATTTATAAGCTTAGAAAAACAACAATCAAAAAATTTTGATAAATTTGAGAAAAAAATTTTAAATTTTCCTGAAGTTGTTGAATGTTGGTTAATGACAGGTGCTAAGGATTACTTAATTAGAATTGCGGTAAAAGACGTTGAGGAATTTGAGGAATTTTTAACAAAAAAACTTACTGTAATAGATGGTGTTTCTTCAGTTGAAACCTCCATACCTTTACGTAGAGTTAAATCAGAATATTCACGAGTAGAATAAAGATATTATATTAAGTTGATTTATCTCAACTTGGTATAGTTTGGGGTATAGTTTTTTGCTTAAATTGATGAGTCTTTATGCGAATTATTTTCAATCAAATTTTAATTATCCGCATAACTAGTGTGAAGTAGTGTGAGGTAGTATGAAGTCGGGTGTACCACTAGCACCCCAAATAATCGCCAGCTTCCTGAATAATTTTCCAGAGTTTACTTGCGTTTTCTTTGTTCATACAGTTTAGTTTTATCTAAAAAATAAACTTTTTCTAATATCTATAATTTCTCTGATTTGTTTGTCTTTAATAGCATTCCAAGAAACAAATAAAGTGCACAATTGATACAAGGCAAATATCTCATTTTTTTGATTTTGCGATAAATCACTATCTGCCTCTACATAGTTTTCAAAATAAGAAATATTATTTCTTGCACAGTTTAAATAATATTTACATGCATCTGTGACTGTAGCGGTTGACCACCAGTTAGAGTCTCTGAAAAGGTTAGATATTTCTTGATAGAAAGAACTTTTTTCAGAAATATTTAGGTCCTTTTGAACATTTTCTGAAAATTGATCTAATTCAAATTGAATTAAAGCTAGTATCTTTTTTTCACTACTTCTCTTTACAAGTAGTTCAATGACATTTTTATATGACATTGATTGAATCTTATTCCAATTATCAAAAAAATCGTTTGGTGCTTTATTTGAATCTCCCATGTTTAATTATTTAAAGGTAACCAAGAATTATATAAAGGATTATCTTTATTGATTGGAAGTTTAATATTTTTATTTTGTCTATAAGAATCATACACAGCGGTTACAAATTCTAGAGATTTTCTAGCATCTGATAAAGTTACTTCATCACTAGGAGATCCATCTAGTTTGTTTGCAATTTCATCAAACATACCTGCATACCAAGATTTTGGTTTTTTTACTGTTGATAACACTTCATCTATTTGAGCTTGAGTTATAGGAGCTCTTGGTAAAAAGTCCCATTTATCGTCAGCTGGACTATATGGTTTATCTGGTGATGCACCAGACTCAGCTGTTAATCCTTCAAAACAAAATCGAAGTCTACTAGTATCATTTGCTGCACCTAATGTAATTGAACTTGTAACTAATGTGCCGTTTTCCATTTCAATAGAAAGGGCTGCACAATCCTCAACCTCAATATTATTTACTCTAGTTGTTAATTTTGCAAAAACATTAGAAACAGGACCTAGGATCATACTAACTAAATCATGAATATGAATAGAGTGACTTAAAATAGCTCCACCTTGTTCACCTTCCCAAGTTCCTCTCCAAGGTTTTGAATAATAATCTTTACCTCTATTCCAATGAGTTTCTAAAGAGGCAACCAATGGGTTTCCTGCTAAACCAGATTTGATCAATGCTTTTAATTTTGAAAATTCTAAACCATATCGATATTGAAATACTGGGAAAATAATCTTACCCGTTGCTTTACTGATCTTTTCTAACTCATCTACTTCTTTAAGACTTGATACTAATGGTTTTTCACAAATCACATGCTTTCCAGCTTCCATAGCTTTTTTACAAGCAGAAAAATGTAAATGGGGCGGGAGACAAATATCAATGATATCAATTTCTTTAACTTTTAATACATCTTCAAAATTTAGAGAAACTTTTGTCTCAGTATTTGATTGTAATATTTTATCAATAGCCTCCCGAGTTAAACCACATAATGTGTGAACACTAAATCTCTTAGATACTTTTTGAAAATCTTCAAAATGTTTTGCCCCTATATTGGTTCCAATTATTGCTACTTGATACTTTTTCATTTTTTTTCAGCTTGCTCCTGAGCTTTAATAGCAAGTTCCATGGAAAGGTAAGTAAGATCTTGAGGACATGCAGTTTCTGTTCTGTTTAAAACATCATTGATTAAATTATTAAAGTAGGGTAGCTTAACATCAGAGCAATCGATGTATTTCACTTCTTCATTATTAGCTAAAAATAAATGATTACCTTTTTCTGATTTTGCTAAGTCTGTATATTTTCTTATTTCAATAAAACCTTTATCTCCAAGGATTAATAATCTTCCATCTCCCCAAGTTGGAAGTGCATCTGGAGTAAACCAATCCAGACGAATATAGCCATGCCCACCATTACCAGTAAGGTTCACTTCACCAAAATCTTGAAAACCAGGCATATCTTTCTTTGTCGTATTTTCTACTAATGCATGGTTGATTTTTGCCTCATTAGAGTTTGTAAAAACCAAAAATTGATGAATTTGATGGGAACCAATATCGTTAATAATTCCTCCATAACTTTGAAGATTATAAAACCAATCAGGTCTTTCATAATTACCCTGTCTATGGGGACCTGTACCAATCGTTTGCTTTACTTTACCAATTTTTCCCTCATTGACTAATTCTTCAGCTTTAGCAACTGCAGCAACGTGAAATCTTTCAGAAAAATTTACAGACCAGATCTTTCCAGTTTCTTTAACAGTGTTTTTTAAATTATTTAATTGATCTAAAGTAGTACATCCAGGCTTATCTACCATAACATCTTTACCAGCTTTTAAGGCATCTATTGAATGACTAGCTCTATCTACAGGGATCGAAGATATTAAAATCATATCAATAGATGAGTCATTTAATATTTCCTCTTTATTTTCTTTTCTTTTAATATTTGGATATTTTTTATTAAATTCTTGAAGAGTTAAAGGATCTCCATCTGTCCAAAAGTAATTACAGCTACAACCTTCTTTGATCATTTCATCTAGCATATCGAAAATATGACCATGATCTATTCCGATTACTCCAAGGTTAAGTGCTTTTTTCATAAACTAATAAGATCCTTTTTGTTTTGCACCCTTATAAAAAATTTCTTGCAAGTAATCATTTTCTTTTTTTCGAAGTAAAATTCTTTCCTCACTCATTAAAGCATTAGTTCTGTTTATGATTTCATGATGATGATATTTATCCTCTCCTCTTGCAATTTGAACACTATTTTTACCTAAGGTTTGTTTTACGTTTGTACCTATATAACTTTGAATAACAAATCCTATTCTTCTGTCATTACTCTTATTTATTCCTGACCCATGCACTACTCTTGGGTGATGCAAAGACATTTGACCAGCTTTTAGTTCTAAAGATTTAACTTCGTTTTCAGGTACATTTTCTACTGTTTGTCCCCTGGTAAGTAAATTTCCTTCATTAAATTTCTCATTGTGATCTTTAATATTCAAATGTGATTTAGGCCACATTTTCATACATCCGTTATTTTCATTCGAATCTGTTAATGCTACCCATGCTGTAACCCAATTGTGTGGTTCTAATCCTATGTACTTTGCATCTTGGTGATAGCTTACAAAACCTTGTTCGTTAGGGTTTTTAATAAATAAAGTAGTGCTGCAAACCAAGATGTTTTTTCCAATAATACTTTCTACTGCATCTAAAATTTTAGAATTATGAACGATCGAATCAAGTTTTGGTGAAATTAAATGGACATTATATCTTCCCGATTTATCTATTTCATTTGGTAATTTTTTTTCAATTAATTCAATTTCCTTTCTTGCCTCCAATGCTTCACTATTAGACAAAACTTCAATAGGGGATATGTAACCTTGATCTTCATACTGTTTAAGTTGATTTGATGATAGATAAGTCATATTATTTTAAAAAGATTATATGAGCTCAACTATTTCTTCAATAATTTATGGCCGAAGTATTTAAATTAGGAATTACCGCTAACAACAATCAACCAATCAAGGAAGTAAATTCAATTGAGGTTTTAGCTAATAAAGGAATAGTAGGTGATCGACATTTTCATGATTTTAATGATCCTTACAATCAATTATCTTTAATAGAGGCTGAGAATATTGATGAATATAATATTAAATTTGGGCTCGATATACCTTACATCAATTTTAGACGGAACGTTGTTACAAAAGGTATTCAGTTAAACGATTTACTTGGAAAAAAATTGAAAGTAGGAAATGTTGAATTAGAGGGAATTGAATTATGTAGACCGTGTCGACATTTGACTGAAATGCTTGATCAAAAAAATATTCTTAAAGAATTTATGAGAAAAGGAGGCCTTAGATGTCAAATTCTCTCATCTTCCAAAATTAATGTCGGTGATAAAATAGAAATAATTAATTAAGGTTTTACAGTTTCATTTACTGGATTTTCATCAAGTGTTGCAGGTGTATCGGGGTCTAGTTCTAGTCCAGCAGGTGTAATTGTTGCTGGTACAGGTGTAAAAGTTGAGTCCGGGTTTTCAACAGTTTCTCTAACTTTCATCCTATATAAACCAAATCCACCAATTATCGCATGCGCAATAATTAAAAAAATAAATAAACCATTTAAACCAAACCATTCCATAAATATAGAACACAAAATAGGACCACTAATTGCACCCACACCAAAGATAAACTGCAAACCACCTCCAGCTGCTACGAATTTTGATTTAGGAACAAAGTCATTTGTGTGAGCAAGGTTAAGTGAAAACAAAGGAAGACATAAACTTGAATACAATCCTACAGCAATAAAAAATATAATTTTTCTAAAAGAAAATTCATCCATGTAATAAATATTTTGGATTGGATCATTTGAAGTTAGAATTGAAATAAATGCTAAAAAAGAACTTCCAAATGTTGTAATTACGATGACTTTTCTTCTATCAAATGTATCTGAAAAATAACCTATTGGCCCTTGACCAATCACTCCAGCAATTGTTGCAATAAATAAAAGTATCGATGTTTCAACTAAAGTAAATTTTGCAAGAGTTGCATAAACAGATATTAAAGAAAAGAATGCTGCATGAATAATACCAGTAAAGAATGAACTCAATGAACCTAGTGGTGAAATTTTATATAATTCTTTAATACTTATAGTCTCTATTTTTTTAAATTTAGGTGCAGGTCTTTTAGTTAATAAAATAGGAACAAGAGCAACAGATAGTAAAATAGAAACTAAAATAAATGGTTCGTAGTCTTCTGGTTTGCTAACATTAAGTAGCAACATACCTATAGCTAATCCAAAATAGATTACCATCATATAAGCAGACAATAGTTGTCCTCTATTTTTATTGGTTGCCCTGTCATTTAACCAACTTTCAGTAACCACATAACAACTAACTAAACTTATACCTGTTATAAATCTGCTAATTGTCCACATAAATGGATTTACATAAACAACAGCAATTAAAGCACTTAAAGATGCAAGTGAAGCGAATGCAGCAAAAACTCTTATATGACCAACTTTTTGAACAAAGTTAGGTGTTGTTCTTGAGCCTACAAAGTAACCAACATAATATCCGGACATAAAGATACCAGTTGTAAAAACACTAAAATCTTCAAGTACTGATCGAATACCCATAACTTGCATTTGCAATCCATGAGCAATCATCATTACCCCTATCCCTATAAACAGAGCCCAAGACTTTTTTACTTCTTTTTGCATATATAGTTTTTAACTTTAATATTTTCTGGCTACGTAGTTTTGGTTTGTGTTTTTTTTATGGCCAGTAAAGAATGAATTGCTATCGTAATAATGATAACGATACCTCCATAGATAGTCTCGTTAGAGGGCTGTTCTTTAATAACCATCCAAACCCATATCGGTCCAAGTATGGTTTCTAGTAGGAAAAATAGATTAACTTCAGCTGCAGTTATAAATCTTGGTGCTATGGTGACTAAAACAAATGGTATGGCTACACACATTACACACATTAAAGGTATATAAAAAAGATCATTTCCAACTAATGCAAAGTCTTTAACAAAGAAAAAGGCAAATATAGCAACGCACGATTTTCCAATTACAGCAGCAGGCACTAAATCAATAGTTTTAGCGTATCTCGCAATGTTAGCATTACACGCTAATCCAAAAGAAGTAATTAAACCAAACATATCTCCATAAAAATTACCAAGACTTAAAGAGTCGTAAAAAATATAAACACAAGCAATAAAGGTAATTATTATAGCAACCCAAGTCTTATTATCTGGTTTTTCTTTTAAGAAAATAGCTCCTAAGATTGCTGAAAGCATCGGTGCAAGAGCTACCATTAATAAAGTATTTGCTACATTAGTATTTTGAATTGAAATAATAAATGTAATATTACAAATAGAAAAACTAATTACATAAAAAATACCTGGATAACCAATTTTAAACAAAGCTTTTAAGAAATTATTTTTATAAAATAAAAGAAGACCGATTAGAACTACCACAAACGGTATTGCCCCTCGGTAAAAAAGCATTCCCCAAGTATCAATATTTGATAATCTAATTAACAAAGAGTCAGGAGTAATAAACATAACTCCTATAAAAGCCATCAAAGAACCTTTTTGCTGATTAGTTAAATTGTTCACGCTTTAAGTTCTTTCCAAAAA
>CABZPD010000032.1 GCA_902527415.1 uncultured Pelagibacteraceae bacterium
GATGATAGAGAAGGATATTTAGACTTTTACTCTTTGAAAAAAGATGGAGTTTCAACTTCTAAATTAGTAATTGACAATTTCAAAGTTAAAGAAATTCCAGCGTTAGCTAAGTTGTTGGCTCTTGCATCTCTTCAAGGAATAGCAGATTTACTCACAGGAGAGGGTATAAGATTTACAGATTTTGAAATGAATTTTACTAATGAAGATAAACTAATGAAAATTCAAGAATTATATGCAATTGGTCCAGCAATATCTATTTTATTGGAGGGATATATTGAGGAGGATAAATTAATCAGTTTAAGAGGAACCTTGGTTCCAGCGACAACAATTAATAGATCTATTGCTTCAATACCTTTACTTGGAGATTTATTGATTGGAAAGAAAGTAGGCGATGGTGTTTTTGGAGTAAGCTTTAAAATTAAAGGTTCCCCTAAAGATTTAGAAACTACTGTAAATCCTATAAAAACTTTAACACCCAGGTTTATTACTAGAACTTTAGAGAAAATTAAAAAAAATTAATTTAATTCTATTTTAATATGTCTTTTTTTTCCAAGGGAAAGTTTAAGATAATTATCTTTAAATAAATTTTTATTGATTTCGAATTTTTCATCTGAAATAACATCGTCATTAATTTTTACCGCATTCCCTTTTATAAGTCTTCTGATTTCGCTTTTCGATTTTTCTAGTTTAGATAATAAAACAAGGTCTACTATATTTATTTTTTCTTCTATTTTATTTGATTGAATATTAACTTTAGGTAAGTTCGAACCCAGAGTGTTTCCAGAGAAAGCTTCTTTTGCTGCTTGCTCAGAATTTTTAGCCGCTTCCTTTCCATGCAACATTTCTGTGGTTTTATTAGCAAGTAGTATTTTTAATTCATTTATGTCTTTATCCTTAATTGTTTCTATTTCCCTAATTTCAATTTCAGTAAACATTTTTAAAAATTTGATTACATCTCTATCATCTATGTTTCTCCAAAATTGCCAATAATCATAAGCTGATAGGTATTTTTCATCTAACCAAATAGCCCCACTTTCAGTTTTTCCCATTTTAGCACCAGTTGCAAGTGTAATTAACGGAGTTGTTAAACCAAAGGCTTGGTTATTAGAATATCTTTTAATAAGCTCAACACCATTAACAATGTTTCCCCATTGATCTGAACCTCCCATTTGCAAGAGACAATTTTCTTTCTTATTTAATTCAAGAAAATCGTATGCTTGTAAAATCATGTAATTAAACTCCATGTAGCTTAGCGACTGCTCTCTATCTAATCTAAGTTTTACACTATCAAATGTTAACATTCTATTTATCGTGAAATGTTTACCTATATCTCTTAAAAAAGAAATATAATTTAAATCTTTAAGCCAAGTATGATTATTTACAAATATTGGTTTTGTATTTGGATCATTATTATCTAAAAATTTTTTTAAAATATTTTTGATATTTTTAATATTTTTCTCAATCTCTTCTTCGCTTAATATTTTTCTAGTTTTGTCTTTACCAGACGGATCCCCAATTCTTGTAGTTCCTCCACCAAGTAAAACTATTGGTCGATGTCCATTTTTTTGTAGTAGTCGCAAACACATTATTTGTAATAAGCTACCCACATGTAAGCTTTCAGCTGTACAATCAAAACCTATGTAACCTTTAATCTTTTCTTGATCTAATTGTTTAGATAATTCATCTTCACTTGTACATTGATAGAAAAAACCTCTATCTTTAAATTCTTTTAAAAATTTATTCATAAGTTTATAGTTACAATATACAAATTTTTTTTAAAAAGCATATCAATGAAAAAAAAATTATATACTGCAATTGGACTAATGAGCGGAACATCTATGGATGGTATTGATTTATCTATAATTAGCTCAGATGGATACGATGAATTTTCAAATATTTTAGATGATTATTATGAGTATGATAAAAATCTTCAGGATCAGTTAGTTCGATTAAGAGATTTAGTCTTAACAAAGAAAGATCTTTTACAAAATTCAGAAAAATTAAGAGAATTAGAGCGTAATTTAACTCTTTTTCATGCCGATGCAGTTAATCAATCATTAAAAAAGTATAGAGATCACATTGATTTGATAGGTTTTCATGGACAAACAATTTTTCATAACCCAAATGAGAAAATTACCAATCAATTAGGAGATGGGAAATTGTTATCTCAAATAGTCAAAAAAAAAGTCATTTATGATTTTAGACAAGCAGATATTCAAAATAATGGTCAAGGTGCACCTTTAACACCAATTTTCCATTATATTTTATCAAAAAAAATCAATCAAAATTTTAATGTTAAATTTCCAGTAGGTTTCTTAAATATTGGTGGTATCGCAAATGTTACAAAAGTTATTAATGACTCAGATAATTTCCAAAATAACCTTTCTGCTTTTGATATAGGTCCTGGTAATTGTTTAATTGATGAATGGGTAAGAAAGAATTCAAATAAAAAATTTGATAAAAATGGTGAACTAGCTAATGCAGGGAAAGTTGATCAATTAATTCTAAATCAGGCAATAGATAATTTTAAAATAAATTCTTACTCCCAGTCACTGGATATTAAAAATTTTGATGTTTCATTTGCAAGAGGTTTATCTTTAGAAGATGGTTGCGCCACTATAACAGCTTTTACAGCATATTTGATTTCAGAAGGGTTAAAATATACTAGCCAAAAAAAAAATATTACATTTTTACTCTGTGGTGGTGGTAGAAAAAATATTAATTTAATTCATTGTATAAAAAATTACACATCAAATGAAAATAATATTACTTTGGAAATTATAGATAATTATAATTTAAATGGTGATTATATTGAATCCCAGGCATTTGGATTTTTAGCTATAAGGTCTTTTTTGAATTTACCAATTTCTTTTAGTTCAACAACAGGATGTAAAGAATTTACGGTGGGTGGAAAACTGGTAGAAAATTTTTAATAAAGTGCAGTTTCTTTTTTTATATATTTATCAAGATGTTTAATTAAAGAATCACTTGTTTTTGAAAAAAAGTGATTGGCATCTGATATTGCATTAAATTCTACTTTTATACCTTTTTGAGCACTTAATCTTTTGTCAAGTTCAGTAATATACTCTACTGGTACCAATTCATCTTTTTTACCATAAGCAACTAAACCAGAAGTTGGACATGGAGATAAAAAAGAAAAATCATAAACATTTGGTTGAGGTGAAATTGCTATAAATCTATTTATTTCTGGTCTTCTCATTAATAATTGCATTGCAATTAAAGATCCAAATGAAAATCCAGATACCCAACATTGCGAATTATCAAAATTTTCTCTTTCCAACCAATCTAAAGCTGCAGCAGCATCAGCCAGTTCTCCTTGACCATTATCAAATTCTCCGTCGCTTTTACCAACACCTCTGAAATTTACTCTGCAAACTGAAAAATCATTATCCATAAATGTATGAAAAGTATCTACTACTACTTTGTTATTCATCGTTCCTCCATATTGAGGATGGGGCTGTAATACCAATGCAATTGGGGATGTATTTTTTTTACTTTTATAATATTTAGCCTCAAGTCTTCCCGCAGGACCTGGTATAAATATTTCTAATATTTTGTTATCCATAAGCGATATTGATTATTATTCTCAAAAAAAATGTACGTTTATCACAAGTCAGCGACAATATGTTAGTTTTTTTTTATAATCTAATCTTGACCATTTTAGTCAGGTATGTATAAAAATCCGCAATTAAAGGGTAAAAAATGAAACTTACATCAAAAGGTAGATATGCTGTAATGGCATTAGTGGATTTAGCTAGGTTTGATAACATCAACCCAGTATCACTAAGAGATATATCATTGAGACAAGGCATATCTTTAGATTATTTAGAACAAATTTTTTCTAAATTAAAAAAAAACGAAATTGTTAAAAGCATTAGAGGAACTCAAGGAGGATATGTTCTTAATAAAAACCCAAACGATATTAAATTAACAAATATCTTTCATGCAGTTGATGAAAAAGTAAAAACTGTTCAATGTAAAAAAGAATCTAAAAAAGGATGCAACGGCAAAGCCACAAAGTGTATTACTCATAATTTATGGGACGAATTAGAGATACACATAAATACATTCTTTGAAAATAAAAGCCTAAAAGATTTATTAAACAACAACAAAGAAACAAGAGTTTAGAATGGATAACAGACAAAAAGAAATAAATAATTTAAAAGACTATAAATATGGTTTTTCAACAGACATAGAAAATATTCAAGCTCCAAAAGGTTTGAATGAAGATGTCATTAAATTTATATCTAATATTAAAAAAGAACCTGCATGGATGCTTGAGTTTAGACTAAAAGCTTTTGAAAGATTTAAGGTATTAAAAGAACCTGACTGGCAGAAACCTAAATTTCCAAAAATAGATTATCAAGATTTATATTATTATTCTGCACCTAAAAGTATGAAAGATAAGCCAAAAAGCTTAGATGAACTGGATCCTAAACTTTTAGAAACTTATAAGAAACTTGGAATTCCTTTGCAAGAGCAAGCGAGATTAAATGGAATAGCTGTTGATGCTGTATTTGATTCAGTTTCTGTAGCCACTACATTTAAAGATGAATTAACTAAACAAGGAATTATATTTTGTCCTATATCAGAGGCAATTCAAAATCACCCTGAATTAGTTAAAAAATATCTAGGATCTGTAATTCCAACAAGTGATCATTTTTTTGCAACATTAAATTCAGCAGTTTTTACAGATGGTTCATTTGTATACATTCCAGAAGGTGTTAGATGTCCAATGGAACTATCAACTTATTTTAGAATTAATGCATCAAATACAGGTCAATTTGAAAGAACTTTAATTATCGCAGACAAAGGAAGTTATGTTAGTTACTTAGAAGGATGTACAGCTCCAATGAGAGATGAAAATCAATTACATGCTGCTAATGTAGAACTAATTGCACTTGATGATGCGGAAATAAAATATTCAACTGTTCAAAATTGGTATCCAGGTGATCAAGATGGCAAAGGTGGAATTTATAATTTTGTGACAAAAAGAGGTTTATGCAAGGGAAAAAATTCAAAAATTTCATGGACACAAGTTGAAACAGGTTCTGCAATTACTTGGAAGTATCCTAGTTGTATTCTTAAAGGAGATAACTCTGTTGGTGAGTTCTATTCAATAGCTATTACTAACAATCATCAAAAAGCAGATACAGGTACCAAAATGATCCATCTAGGTAAAAATACTAAAAGTAAAATAATTTCTAAAGGAATATCAGCAGGTAGTTCAGATATGACATATAGAGGTTTAGTTGATATTTCATCAAAAGCTAAAAATTCAACTAATTATACTCAGTGCGACTCTTTATTAATGGGTAACAAATGTGGAGCTCACACCGTTCCTTATATAAAAAATAAAAATTCTGAGTCCAATATTGCTCACGAGGCAACCACATCCAAGATTAGTGAAGAGCAGTTACATTATTGCCAACAAAGAGGATTAAATCCAGAGGAAGCTGTTGGCTTAATTGTTAACGGTTTTTGCAAGGAAGTATTGCAACAATTGCCTATGGAATTTGCTGTAGAAGCACAAAAACTTGTAGGTATCAGTCTGGAAGGAAGTGTAGGTTAATGCTTAAAATAAATAATTTAAATGCAGCGATTGATAATAAGCCTATTTTAAATGGGCTATCCTTAAATATAAATCCTGGTGAGGTTCATGCAATTATGGGCCCTAATGGATCTGGAAAAAGTACTTTGTCCAACATTTTGTCAGGAAAAAAAGGCTATGAAGTTTCAGGGGAAGTTCTTTTTGAAGAAAAAGATTTATTTGAACTTGAAACAGAGGAAAGAGCACACAAAGGTATATTTTTAGCTTTCCAATATCCTTTAGAAATTCCAGGTGTAAATACAAATATATTTTTAAAAACTTCTTTAAATGCTGTGAGAAAAGCTAGGGGCGAGAAAGAGCTTGATGCAATTGAATTTCTAAAATTGGTAAAAGAAAAATCCAAAGAATTAAAATTTG
>CABZPD010000033.1 GCA_902527415.1 uncultured Pelagibacteraceae bacterium
TTCTTCTTAAGATTTTAAAGCTTAAAATAAAAAAACAAATTATTATTGTTGATGATGCTTCTCACGATGGAACAGTAAAAAAAATAATAAATTTAAAAAAAAAGCATAAAAATATCTTACTGATTAAACATAAAAAAAATCTTGGAAAAGGATCAGCAATTAAAAATGCTCAAAAATTTGTTAAAGGACAAATAACAATAATACAAGATGCTGATTTAGAGTATGAACCCAAGGATTACATAAAATTAATTCAACCTATTAAACAAAATAAATCTCTGGTTGTTTATGGATCTAGATTTTTGAATAAAAAATTTAAACAAAATAAAATATTTACTTCAAATTTTAGAGTATTTGCAAATATAGTTTTGACAAAAATTTCAAATATTATTAACAAACAAAAACTAACTGATGCTCATACTTGTTACAAAGTTTTTGACTCAAAATTATTTAAAAGTATAAAACTTGAAGAGAAAAGATTTGGGTTTTGCCCAGAAGTTACAACCAAAATTGCAAATCTAAATGTAGATATTATAGAACTCCCAATATGGTATAACGGAAGATCACACAAAGATGGTAAAAAAATTTCTTTTTTAGATGGAGTTAGGGCACTGTACTGTTTAATAAAATATAAATTTAATTATTAAAAAATAATTTTTTGATTATTAATTATTAAATTTTTACCTAAAAAGAGTAAAAATTATGCAAAAATATAAATAAATTTATCCTATTTTTTTACATTTATTTATTTACATCATTTATAAATACTAATATAAAGCCTTGCCTGGTAATTATAGAAAAGGTGTTACACCCGATACCATACCGAACTCGGAAGTTAAGCCCTTTATCGCCGATGGTACTTTGTCTTAAGACATGGAAGAGTAGGACTTTGCCAGGCTAAACAAAACTTATGAAAATCAAAAGCTCACTAAAATCAATCAAAAAAAGAGACCTAAACTCCAAATTAGTAAGGAGACGTGGTAGAGTATACGTAATAAATAAAACTAATCCAAAATTTAAAGCAAGACAAAAGTAACTTTTATGGATAACGAAAACCATAAAAATACCTGGAATAATTTTACCAAGTTTGTTCTGTGGGGAACTGTCGCTGTAATAACTGTTTTGGTTCTTATGGCCTTATTCTTGTTGTAAGGTTCATTTATGAGAATTGGTTCAGTAAAAGAAAATCATAATTTTGAAAAAAGGATTGCTGTAACACCCGAAATAGTAAAGAAATATATATCTCTGGGATTAGAAGTATGTTTAGTTGAAAATTATGGTTCACATCTTGGTATAAAAGATGAGCAATACATTGAGGTAGGTGTAAAAATTCTGAAGGATGAGATTGAAGTTTTAAATTCTTCTGACATTATTGTTCAGCTAGGCATGTTGTCGGATGAACAAACCTCAAATGTAAAAGAAAATCAGATACTCATCGGGATTTTAAACCCTTACAATAACAAAGAAAAGTTAGAAAAGTTAACTAATAAAAAAATTAATCTTTTTTCATTAGAATTACTTCCAAGAATTACTAGAGCTCAATCTATGGATATATTATCTTCTCAAGCAAATCTTGCAGGTTATAAAGCTGTTATAGAATCTTTTGCAAATTTTGAAAAATCTATACCAATGATGATGACAGCGGCCGGCACTGTTCCAGCTGCAAAAGTTTTAGTTGTTGGCGCAGGTGTTGCTGGATTGCAAGCTATTGCAACTGCAAAGAGAATGGGTGCTATAGTTTTTGCTACCGATGTAAGAATGGCATCAAAAGAACAAGTTGAAAGTTTAGGTGGTAAATTTTTGACTGTGGAGGGTGCAGAAAATTTAGAAACCGAGGGTGGTTACGCAAAAGAAGCATCTGATGATTTTAAAAAAAAACAAGAAGAACTTTTATCTGAAACCTTAAAAAAAATTGACATTGTAATTTGTACAGCTTTGATACCAGGTAAAAAAGCACCTATAATCTTAAAAGAAAATATGATTGAAAATTTGCAAGCAGGATCTGTTGTATACGATTTAGCAGCAATTCAAGGAGGAAATACTGCTTTCACAGAAGTAGATAAAATTATTGATAGAAATGGAGTTAAAATAATGGGTGAGAGTAATATACTAAATAAATTACCTGTTTCTGCCTCAAACTTGTATTCAAAAAATATGTTTAATTTTGTTGATAATTTGTTCGATAGAGAGAATAAAAAAATAAATATTAATTTAGATGATGAAATTATAGAAAAAACGTTAATTAAATAATTTATGGAAATAGATCCCTTAATATTCAGACTAAGTATATTCATCCTCTCAATATTTGTAGGATATTATGTAGTATGGAGTGTTACTCCTTCATTGCACACACCATTAATGTCAGTAACAAACGCAATTTCATCCGTAATAATTGTTGGAGCCATTATCGCAGGTTTGTCAGGAAATTCTGAAACGGTATTTAATACTTCAAGTATTTTTGGTTTTTTAGCTATAGCTTTAGCAGCAATCAATATTTTTGGTGGATTTCTTGTAACTCAAAGAATGCTAGCTATGTATAAAAAAAAGAAAAAGGATAAGTAATTATGATATCTGCAAATTTGTCTGCAATTTTTTATTTAGTTTCGGGTGTATTATTTATTCTTGCTTTAAGAGGTTTATCTTCTCCTGAAACATCAAGGCAAGGAAATTTGTTTGGTATTTCAGGAATGGTTATTGCTATAACGGTAACATTTTTATCTACAGGTAATTTTTCTACAGGATTCATATTTGTACTGATATTTATTTTGGCCGGAGGTTCAATAGGAGCTTTCATAGCTTATAGAATACCAATGACAGCAATGCCAGAATTAGTTGCTGGCTTTCATAGCCTAGTTGGACTTGCTGCTGTTTTTGTGGCAATTTCTGCCTTTTTAAATCCTGAAGCATTTAATCTAGGCATGCCGGGAAATATTAAACTTGGTAGTTTGATTGAAATGTCTATTGGTGCTGCTGTAGGAGCAGTAACATTCTCAGGATCTGTTATTGCTTTCCTAAAATTACAAGGAATAATGTCTGGATCGCCGATTACATTTAAAGGCCAACACCCACTTAACGCAATTATTTTAGTTTCAATTATTATTTTAATTTATTTACTTTGTTCTACTCAATCCTCTAACTTATTTTGGATTTTATTAGCAGTTTCATTTTTAATTGGTTTTCTATTAATTATTCCTATTGGAGGAGCAGATATGCCAGTAGTGATTTCTATGCTTAATTCATATTCGGGATGGGCTGCAGCAGGAATTGGTTTTACACTAGAAAATACAGCATTAATAATTACTGGAGCACTGGTTGGTTCATCTGGTGCGATACTTTCTTATATTATGTGTAAAGGAATGAATCGCTCATTTTTTAATGTAATTTTAGGTGGATTTGGAGCAACAGATGAAACTTCAGTTGAAAAAAATAAAGAGCAAAGACCTGTTAAAAGTGGGAATGCAGACGATGCAGCTTTTTTGATGAAAAATGCTTCATCAGTAATTATTGTTCCGGGTTATGGAATGGCAGTTGCTCAAGCTCAACACGCATTAAGAGAAATGGTTGATACTTTAAAAAAGAATGATATCAAAGTTTCTTATGCTATACACCCAGTGGCAGGAAGAATGCCTGGTCATATGAATGTACTTCTAGCAGAAGCAAACGTTCCTTATGATGAAGTATTTGAGTTGGAGGAAATAAATAATGATTTTGCAAATGCTGATGTTGCATTTGTCATAGGTGCAAATGATGTGACAAATCCAGTTGCTAAAACTGATCCTCAAAGTCCTATTTATGGTATGCCAGTTCTTGATGTTGAAAAATGTAAATCTGTCTTATTTGTTAAAAGAAGTTTATCTCCTGGTTACGCAGGGATAGATAATGATTTATTTTATAAGGAGAATACACTAATGCTATTTGCAGATGCAAAAAAAATGACTGAAGATATAACCAAAAACTTATAGGAAGAAGTTGAATACAAAAATTTATTGTGACATTGCAGATTTAAAAACAATAAGAAAATTTAATAAAAAAAAAATAGTTAGTGGATTTACAACCAATCCAAGCTTAATGAGAAAAGCTGGAGCTAAAGACTACAAAAAATATTCAACAAAAATTTTAAATATTTCAAACCAAAAACCCGTATCTTTGGAAGTTTTTGGAGATGACTACGAAACAATGAAATATCAAGCTCTAAAGATAAAAGAGTGGGGTAAAAATGTTTATGTTAAAATTCCTGTAATTAACTCAAAGGGCAAATTTATGGGAAAAATTATTAAAGAATTAAATCATAATAAAATTAAGTTAAATATTACTGCTGTTTATAGTTACAAACAAACTGCTCAAATTTTAAAATTTATAAATAATAAAACCGATGTGATTATCTCATTATTTGCTGGAAGAGCAGCAGACATAGGTATTGATCCTATTCCACAAATATTAAAAAGTTTAAAATTATCAAAAAAATTTAAGAATGTTAAAATTCTTTGGGCCAGTGTAAGAGAACCATACAATTATACTCAAGCTAAAAAAATAGGTTGTCATATCATAACAGTACCACCAACAATTATTGAAAAAATTGAAAAATTTTCGAAAAAAAAATTCAAAAATCTTTCAGTTGAAACAGTTAAAGGCTTTTTAAAAGATAGTAACAAATCAAATTTTAAAATTTAAAAACATTATGAAAATTTGTTCTATCGGAGCCAGATGTTTTGCTAGCTATGTTACTGCAAGTTATGCAAGATTCAAAAAAAAATAATTTGATGAATAATTCAATTCTTCATGTAAGTCATACAGACATTAGAAGAGACAGTCGAATTATTAAAGAACTTAAGGTTCTTAGTGATGAATTTTTTAATTATGATATTTACGCAATTGGGATTAAAAAAGATTCAGATTTATATAATATTAAATTAAGTTTATCTGGTGTTAAGGATTTAAGCATATCCCTAATTACAAAAAAAATAATTTTTTTTCCTAAGTTTATAATATATTTCCTCAATTATTTAGAATTTTTTTTAAAATGTATCTTTAGAATATATAAAAAAAAAATAACAATTATTCATTGTCATGACTTTTTAGCATTACCGATTGGATATATAGCTAAATTATTGTTTAAATGTAAACTTATTTATGATGCCCATGAATTAGAGTCTGAAAATAATTTTGTTAGATTTCCAAAGTTAATTTTTTTTTTTGAAAAGTTTTTTTGGAAAAAAATTGATTTATTTATTACTGTTTCACCTTCAATTTTAAACTGGTATCACAAAAAGTTTGGGTATAAAAAAAATTCTATATTAGTTTTAAATACACCTGAAATATCAAATAAAAGTTTTGTTAAGAAAATTTCTTTAAGAAAAAAACTTAAAATACCTAGAGATAAATTAATATTTTTATATGTTGGTAGTTTTCAACAAGGTAGAGGTATCAACATAATGCTTAAGGCTTTTTCTAATCCAAAAATAAACTCTAAACTAGTATTTGTAGGTTATGGTACATCAGAAAATGAAATTAAAAAATTTTCAAATAAATATGAAAATATTCATATTTTAAAGTCAGTTCCACATAATACATTGGTACAATTTATTAAATCTGCAGACGTGGGATTATGTATAATAGAAAAAGTTTCTT
>CABZPD010000034.1 GCA_902527415.1 uncultured Pelagibacteraceae bacterium
TAGATTCTTCCGTTAAAAAGACTCTTAAAACCTTTCTTTTAGGGTTTCTAAGGGCTTCAATTACCGCATGTTGTCCAACAATGAAAAAAGATGATTTATTCATAAATTATTAAGTGTTTTACACGTTTTTTTTAATATTTACTTATTAAATCACGTGTTGCATTTGCATAAATAAAATATATAAAACGCATGTTATTTGAAGCTTTATTGAACAAGGGGACACTTCCCCAAAGGAGGGGTTCCAGAGCGGTCAAATGGGGCGGGCTGTAAACCCGTTGACTTCGGTCTTCGAAAGTTCGAATCTTTCCCCCTCCACCATTTAATAAAAATTTAGATAACATGGAGTGTTACTCTTGGGGTTGTGCGGGTGTAGTTCAATGGTAGAACGCTAGCCTTCCAAGCTGGATGTAAGGGTTCGATTCCCTTTACCCGCTCCAAGAAAATAAAATTGAAAATGAAAACAAATAAATTGAGGTAAAAACGTAATGTCAAAAGAAAAATTTGTAAGAAATAAACCCCACTGTAACATTGGGACTATTGGTCATGTCGACCATGGTAAAACAACTCTTACTGCTGCGATTACAAATGTATTAGCACAAGCGGGCGGCGGAACTGCAGTTGCTTATGATCAAATTGATAAAGCACCTGAAGAAAAGGAGAGAGGTATAACAATTTCAACAGCACACGTTGAGTATGAAACTGAAAAAAGACACTATGCTCACGTAGACTGTCCTGGCCACGCTGACTATGTTAAAAATATGATCACTGGTGCTGCGCAAATGGATGGAGCAATTTTAGTTGTTAACGCAGCTGACGGTCCGATGCCACAAACAAGAGAACATATTCTTTTAGGAAGACAAGTTGGTATTCCTGCAATTGTTGTTTACCTAAATAAAGTAGATCAAGTTGATGATAAAGAAATGATTGATCTTGTTGAGGAAGAAATTAGAGAACTTTTAACTTCATACAAATACCCAGGTGATAAAACACCAATCGTTAAAGGTTCAGCTTTAGCAGCAGTTGAAGGAAGAGATGATGAAATTGGAAAAAATTCAATTTTAGAATTAATGAAAGCGGTTGATGAACACATTCCACAACCAGCTAGAGAAGTTGATAAACCTTTCTTGATGCCAATTGAAGATGTATTCTCAATTTCAGGAAGAGGAACTGTTGCAACTGGTAGAGTTGAGTCAGGTGTAATCAAAACTGGAGAAGAAGTTGAAATAGTTGGAATTAAAGAAACTAAGAAATCAGTTTGTACTGGAGTAGAAATGTTTAGAAAACTTTTAGATTCTGGTGAAGCTGGGGATAACGTTGGAATTTTATTGAGAGGTATTGAAAGAACTGATATCGAAAGAGGTCAAGTTCTTTGTAAGCCTGGTTCAATTACTCCACATACTAAATTTGAAGCTCAAGCGTATGTACTTAAAAAAGATGAAGGTGGAAGACATACTCCATTCTTTACTAAGTACAGACCACAGTTTTATTTTAGAACAACAGACGTTACAGGTGAAGTAGAATTACCAGCTGGTACTGAAATGGTTATGCCAGGTGACGATGCTAAATTCACTGTTAAGCTAATTACACCAATTGCTATGGCAGAGAAATTAAACTTTGCAATTAGAGAAGGTGGAAGAACTGTTGGAGCAGGAGTAGTAACTAAAATTATAGAGTAACTCTATAAATAGGAGTGTAGCTCAATTGGTAGAGCGCCGGTCTCCAAAACCGGAGGCTGAGGGTTCGAGTCCCTCCGCTCCTGCCAATTTGAGCTTAGAAATTATGAGAAACCCGATTAAATTTATACAAGAAGTTAAACAAGAGGCTTTTAAGGTTACTTGGCCTACTTGGAAAGAAACTCTGCAAGGTGCTTTAATGGTTTTTGTTATGGCAGTAGTTATGTCTTTATTTTTTCTTCTTTTAGATCAGGTTTTGAAATTTTTCTTAGAACTTTTACTTAAAGTGAGTATTTAATGAAAAATTGGTACATTGTTCAGTCTCACTCTAGTTTTGAGAATAAAGTAGCTTCTTTAATTAAAGAGGAGGCAGACAAAGCCAAAATTTCTGATAAGTTTGAAGAGATTATTGTACCCACACATGATGTTACTGAGGTTAAGAGAGGTAAAAGAATTCAAAGAAAAAAGAAATACTTTCCTGGATATGTACTAATTAAAAGTGAGATGGATAACAATATTTATCACATGATTAAGAATATAAAGAGAGTCAGTGGTTTCTTGGGAACAAAAGGCATTCCTGTTCCAGTTTCAGATAAAGAGGTAGAAAAGATTTTAGGTCAGATTAAAGATGGAGTTGCTCAGCCAAAATCTGGCGTAGATTACAGTGTAGGTGAAAAAGTTCAGGTTGTAGATGGTCCATTTGCGTCATTTACAGGCATGATTGAAGAAATTGATGAAGAAAAAGCTAGACTTAAGGTGTCAGTTTCTATATTTGGTCGTCCTACACCAGTAGATTTAGAATATAATCAGGTTGAGAAGGTAAGTTAATGGCAAAAGAAATTAGTGGATTTATAAAATTACAAATTAAAGGCGGTCAAGCTAATCCAGCCCCACCAGTTGGTCCTGCATTAGGTCAACGAGGTGTAAATATTATGGAATTTTGTAAAGCGTTTAATGATAAAACTAAATCAATGGCAGGCAAACCTGTGCCGGTAGAAATCACTGTTTATAAAGACAAAAAATTTGATTTTAAAATTAAATCACCTCCAGCATCTTTTTATATTAAAGAGGCAGTCAAACTTAAAGGTGGATCAAAAGAACCTGGAAGAAATATTGTTGCTTCAATTTCTAAAAAACAATTAGAGAGTATAGCAAAAGAAAAAATGAATGATCTAAATGCACATGATATTGAAGAGGCTATAAAAATTATTGCAGGATCAGCTAGATCAATGGGTATTGAGGTAAAAGAATAATGGCATCAAAAAGATACAAAAAATTACCTGAAAAGACAAAGGACTTGAATGCGGAGTCTATAGAAAAATTGTTACCTGAGCTTAAGAAAAATTGCACAACTAAATTTGACGAGTCATTAGATTTAAGTTTTCAAATAAATCACAAGCAAAAGAAAAGCGAAGTTAATATTAGAACAGTTGTTAATTTACCTGGCGGCACAGGTAAGAAAGTTAAAGTTGCTGTAGTTTGTGAAGATAATAAAACGCAAGACGCAAAAGATGCAGGTGCAGATATCGTAGGTGGTGATGAATTTGTTGAAAGAATTAAAGGTGGAGAATTAAATTTTGAAAAATTAATTTGTACACCAGGAATGATGATTAAACTTTCTAAATTAGGAAAAGTTTTAGGACCAAAAGGTTTAATGCCTAACCCTAAACTTGGTTCAGTTTCTGAAAATATTAAAGAGGCAGTAACTAATGCTAAATCTGGTCAAGTAGAAGTTAGAAATGATAAAGACGGAAACATTGGAGTGAGTATTGGTAAAAAATCTTTTAGTGATGATCAATTACTTAAAAACTACAATGCAATTTTAGATGCTTTAGAGAAAGAAAAATCAAATAACAGTTTAAAAGGTGATTTAATTAGAAGTGTATTTGCTACATCAACAATGGGTGTTTCATACAAAGTTAAATTAGGAAAATCGATATAGTTATGATGAACAAAGAACAAAAGAAAAATTATATTGAAGAAATGACTAGTAAGTTTGAAAACAGCAAAGCTGTAATGGTTACTCATTATCAAGGTTTAACAATGACTCAGTTAGATGAATTGAGAGCAAAAATGAGAGAACATGGAATCATTTTTAAAATCACAAAAAATAGAATTACAAAATTAGCTTTAGAAAAAACTAAGTGTAAAGATTTATCAAATTTATTTACTGGTCCTACAGCTGTAGCATTTGGAGAGGATGCTATAATTTCTGCAAGGATTCTTTCAAAATTTGCAAAAGATAACGAAAACTTAAAATTAATTGGTGGAATTATGGATAACGAGGTCTTAGATCAGGCCGGTGTCCAAAATGTAGCTAGTTTACCTACATTAGATGAAGCAAGAGCCAATATTGTGGGTATTTTGAACGCTTCTGCATCTAAATTAATCAGTATTTTGCTTGCACATTCAGAAAAAATGAGTAGTTTGTCGGCAGAAAATTCTGAAACACAACCCAAAGAGTAATACATATGCCTGACCTAAACAAAATTATTGAAGACTTATCAAGTTTGACTGTTGCAGAGGCAGCTGAACTTTCAAAACAATTAGAAGAAAAATGGGGTGTAACTCCAAT
The DNA here is from genome assembly GCA_902527415.1 of uncultured Pelagibacteraceae bacterium. Taxonomy (GTDB): domain Bacteria; phylum Pseudomonadota; class Alphaproteobacteria; order Pelagibacterales; family Pelagibacteraceae; genus Pelagibacter. Next base: position 4,249 of record CABZPD010000034.1, read on the forward strand.
GGCAGCAGCAGCTCCAGCAGCAGCAGGTGGTGCGGCTCCAGCAGAAGATAAAGATGATTTTACAATCATGTTAGTTTCTGCAGGTGATAAAAAAATTAATGTTATTAAAGAAGTAAGAGCAGCTACTTCATTAGGTTTAAAAGAAGCTAAAGATCTTGTAGAGGGAGCACCAAAAGAAGTTAAATCTGGTGTAAACAAAAAAGAAGCAGAAGAGATCAAAGCTAAGTTAGAAGCTGCTGGCGCTAAAGTAGAACTTAAATAAATTAAATAGAAAGAATTCGAATACTGATTATTTTTAATCAGTATTTATAAATATAGATGCAATTATCTTTTACTGAAAAGAAAAATATAAGAAAAAGTTTTGGCAAACTTAAAGAAAGTTTATCTATACCCAACTTAATTGAAGTTCAAAAAAATTCTTATAAAGAATTAACAGAATTTAATGCTGAAGCAGCTGAACTTACCAAAGGTTTTGATAGAGTTTTTAAAAGTATTTTTCCTATTGAAGATTTAAATGACAAAGCAACTTTAGAATACGTTTCATATAGATTAGAGAAACCAAAGTTTGATGTTGAAGAATGTATAGCGAGAGGTCTTACATATTCATCAGCTCTTAAGTGTACTTTAAGGTTAGTAGTTTATGAAATAGATCAAGAAAATAATACAAAAGATATCTTATCAGCTAAAGAGCAAGAAGTATATATGGGTGAAGTTCCTATGATGACTAATAGTGGAACTTTTATAACTAACGGTGTTCAAAGAGTTGTAGTAAACCAAATGCACAGAAGTCCTGGTGTATTTTTTGATCATGATAAAGGAAAAACTCATGCAAGCGGTAAACTTTTATTTAATTGTAGAGTAATACCTAATAGAGGCTCATGGTTAGATTTTGAATATGATGTAAAGGATTTTCTATATTTTAAAATTGATAGAAAAAAGAAAATTTTTTCATCTACTTTATTATTAGCTTTAGGTTATACAAAATCAGAAATTGTAGATGAGTTCTATGAAAGTGAACAGTATACTTTTGATGCAAAAACAGAAAAGTGGAAAACTAAATTTAATCCTGAAAACTACAAAGCAAAAAATTTCTCAGAAGAAGTAATTGACGCAAAAACCGGTGAAGTGGTAATTAAATTAGGTGACAAGATTAATTTTTTAAGTGCAAAAAAACTAGCTAATGATGGTTTGAAAGACATACT
>CABZPD010000035.1 GCA_902527415.1 uncultured Pelagibacteraceae bacterium
CACAAGCGTTTGAACAAGATGCATTCTCACAGGACGTTAGATTAGGTATTTTAGATGCTGCAGAAAGAACTGGTTCTAAAATTATAATCGACGATAAATTACCTAAAGAGCTAAATGATATGGCTGCTACTTTGGTTAAAGTAAAACAGATGAAACCAGATGTACTTGTTGTATCAGGTCACACAAAAGGTGCGTTAACTGCGATCAGACAAATTGCTGAAATGAAAGTTGATGTTCCTATGTTGGCTATGACACACTGTGATGCTGCTAAGCTATCTAAACAGCATGGTAAGAACTCACAGTACGCTCTTTGTGCTTCTCAATGGCACAAGTCATTAACTTATAAAGATGATTTCTTTAAAGATGGTATGACTTATGCTGCAGACTTTGAGAAAGAGTTTGGATATGATCCACCTTACCAATCTGCTGAATCTTCAGCTGCTTTATTGGTATTCAAAGATGCATTTGAAAGAGCAAATTCTTTCGATCAAAAGAAAGTAAGAGATGCTCTTGCAGCTACGAATATGCAAACATTCTATGGAAATATTAAATTTGCACCTGGTGGTCAGAACGTTGACAAACCAATGGTACTTTTCCAAGTAATGTGTGATGCTTCAGGAAGTTGTGAAAACAAAGTTGTTGCTCCATTAAAATGGGCATCAGCTAAGTTGATACATCCAATTCCTAAGTGGTCAGAAAGATAAAATAAAATACTAAAGCCCCCTAGTCATAGGGGGCTTTTTTTTATATAACCCAAAAATACTTTTTATGGATTTTCTTGTATTCCAATATCCTATGATAACTCTCCAAGCTTGCTTGGATGGTATTTTGCTAGGAGTTTTGTTTGCATTGATTGCATATGGAATGGCACTTCAATGGGGTGTGATGAATATAATTAACATTGCACAAGGAGATCTTGTAATTTTAGGAGGATACATTGCATACTTCATGTATCTCTATGGTATTCATCCAGCATGGGGAGTAATTGTTGCGCCAGTAATAATGTACTTTGTTGGTATAGCGATTTACAAACTCGTAATTAATAAAGTAGTAGATAGAGATCTATTTATCTCTATTTTAGCAACTTTTGGAATAAGTATTCTTTTCATGCAACTAATGAATTTTGCATTTGGTGCAGACGTCGTACTTGCAAATTCTGGTTACGGAACAACTATGTTGTTTGATAATAATGTTGTGTTACCAAATTCAAAAATATTTTCAGCGTTTATAAGCATTGTATTTGCAGTTTGTTTGGTTATTTACATGAAAAAATCTAAGTTAGGACGTGCAATTAGAGCTACAGCTCAAAATGCAAGAGCTGCAAAGATTTTAGGTGTCGATACAGAAAAAGTTTATGCTGCAACATTTGGAATAAATGCTGCTCTTTGTGGTGTTGCTGGTGCTTTGATATCTATAACTTTCACAATTCATCCATACATGGGATTGCCCTACACAATCAGATCTTTCATGATCGTAATTGTTGCAGGATTAGGAAACTTACCTGGTGTAGCAATGTCGGGAATGGGATTAGGAGTATTTGAAGAATTTGCAGATTATATACTGGGTACAGAATTTAGAATTGGTTCAGTATTTTTATTATTAGTATTAATCCTGGTTTATCGAAGATTTAAACTTTCAAGAAAAAGAGAATATTTAAAGTAAGATTGAGATGAAAAATGAATAAGAATTTTGTTTTATATGCAGCAATATTAATATTTGGATTAGCTGCCCCTTTTTTATTTCCAGCCTTTAAAGTTCAGCTCTCAATCCTTTGTGTTTTAATAGTTCTTGCTACTACTTGGAACATCCAAGGTGGGGAGATGGGGTATAATTCATTTGGAAATATATTATTTTACGGATTAGGAATGTACTTATGTGCTTCTGTTCAAGTTGGAATGTTTTTTCCATTAGCTGAATGGACAGAGAGTGGAGGGGAAAAAACATTTGTTCATACTCCAACACAGTTTTTTCAAGGTATGGCAGTTGGACTTGTCGTAGCTGCTGTAGTTCCAACTATTGTAGCTGGTTTGATAGGATATTCTATTCTTGGACTTAGAGGACATTATTTTGCAATTTGTACATTAGGTTTAGGTGTAGCTGCGGGTGAAATTTCTGGTGGAATAGAAATTATTGGAGCAGGTCAAGGGTTTACTACACCACCTTTTCCAAATGTTGGTAGCTTAGAAGCAAGGGGGGAGTTTTTCTATTTCTTAAGCTTCTTCACATTAGTGCTCACATTCATTGCGGTTCGTTCAATCTATTCTACAAGATTTAAATTAATACTTAACGCTATTAGAGATAATGAGGATAAAGCTGAAGCAATGGGTATTGAAACAATGAAGTATAAAATTATTGGTTGGATGATCTCAGCTTTCTTTTGTGGATTGGCAGGAGGAATTATGGGTGGCTTGGTTGGATACATCGATTCAACAGATGTTGCATTTGACGGAAGAGAAATGGGAGTATTCATGGTACTGATGGCAATACTTGGAGGTAAAGGAACTCTTTGGGGCCCAATTATTGGTGCAACTATATTTCATATTTTTAAAGAAGGCTTTTGGACATTCTTTTTGGGTTGGCAGTATGTTGCTCTTGGAGTTTTGATTGTTGTGATTGTGATTTATTTTCCAGAAGGAATTATGGGATGGCTTAGAGAAAAATATCCAGAGCGATTTGGTGAAGTAGTGGATGAAAAAGATCGTAAAGCACAGGTAGAACTTAAATGAGTATTTTAGAAGTTAGCAATGTAAGTAAATCTTTTGGCGGTGTTAAAGCTAACGTTGATATTTCAATGAATGTTGAAAAAGGGAAGATAGTTGGATTGATTGGACCAAATGGTTCGGGAAAAACTACATTATTTAATTCGATTGTAGGAACTTATCCAATCGATAATGGATCTATTAAATTTAATGGAAAAGAAGTTTCTGAGTTACCAGTTCCTGTAATTGCTAAGTTAGGACTATTGAGAACTTTTCAGCAAACAAGAATTTATGGAAAACTTAATTGTATAGAAAATATGCTTATTAGTCATAAAGGTAGCGACGCAGATTTAATGAAAATATTTTCAAAAATTCCAAAAGAATTAACAGATAAAGCTGAAAATTTATTAAATTTTGTGGGATTATATCAAAAAAGAAAGCTAAGAGCTGGAGATTTATCTTTTGGTCAACAAAAATTACTGGAGCTTGCTATGGCATTAATGAATGAACCAGAGATGCTATTACTAGACGAGCCTACAGCTGGAATTAATCCAACACTAATAAATGGTATTATTGATAGATTAATTAAAGTTAACCAAGATTTTGGAATAACTCTTTTGGTTATTGAGCATAACATGAGAGTCATTATGCAATTAGCAGAGAATATTTTTTGTTTAGCTCATGGCAAAATGTTAGCCAATGGATCGCCAGATGAAATTAAAAATGATAAACGTGTCATTGATGCGTATTTAGGAGCTCAATAATGTCTAACCAATATGAAGTATTAGGAAAAGCTCCGACACCAGATGATTTAAAAAAATTATCTCCAAACGAAGTTCATTTAACTATTAAAAATTTAAACGCAGGTTATGGAAAAATGGAAATTTTACATAACTTTGATTTATTCGTAAACAAAGCTCAGTCTTTATGTTTAATTGGACCTAATGGTGCAGGTAAATCTACAATTCTTCATTCAATATATGGTTTTACAAATATTTTTTCTGGTCAAATTGAACTTGAAGGAAAAGAAATTACAAATCTTACCCCAGCAGAAAAGTTAAAGTCAGTCGGTATAGCTTATATATTGCAGGATAATTCTGTATTTCCAGATATGACAGTAGAAGAAAACCTATTAATGGGAGGATATATAAAAGAAAAAACAGATGAGTCATATGAAGAGGCTGAAAGAATTTTTGAAAAGTATGAAAGGTTAAGAAATAGAAGAAACCAACCAGCAAAAGTTTTATCTGGTGGGGAGAGAAGATTGCTAGAAATATCTAGAGCATTAGTTATGAAACCTTCAGTGCTTTTAGTAGACGAACCATCAATTGGACTTGAGCCCAGATACATTGAGATGGTTTTTGAAATATTAAGAGATCTTCAGCAAAATGAAAAAAAAACAATCATTCTAGTAGAACAAAATGCCAAAAAAGGATTGGAGTTTGCGGATATAGGATACGTTTTAGTATCTGGGCAAACTGCAATTGCAGGTAAAGGAGACGATTTACTTCAAAATCCTGATGTTGGTAGACTGTTCCTAGGTGGATAATGATTAATAAAAATTTTTTCTTTAAAGGATATAGATCTATATTTACTCACGACAGTCCTGCAATAGCTCTTACTTGTTGCTTTATAGCTATTGGTGCTCTCTTTAAAAATTTAGGTTTCAATATTCAAGAAAGTATTTTTTCAACTGTTTTAACTTATGCTTTACCAGGTTCATTGGTAATGGCAGAGTCTATGTTGATTGGAGCATCTTTATTAAATATTTTTCTAGCAGTTTGGTTTGTAAATGCTCGACTTTATCCAATGGCTGTATCTTTATTTCCATTAATGATGCACAAATCTCAACCTAAGTGGAAGTATTACTTTTCTTGTCATTTTATTGCTGTTTCAGCGTGGTTAATCATGAAAAGCAATTATAAGAAAATTCCAAAAGAATATAGGATTGATTATTGGATTGGAATTGGAAGTGCAACAGTAAGTGTATCTGTTATTGGAACATTTATAGGTTTTTATTTTTCAGAGTACATGAATAAAGATATGATGATTGGATTGGCAATTCTTAATCCTGTATATTTTTTATGCATGATGGTCGGAGCATCAAAAACTATACAAGTTACATTATCTGTCTTACTTGGAATAATTTTAGGACCAATTATTTATTTATTTTCACCTGAGTGGTCAATTCTGTTAGCAGGTGTAATCGGTGGAACTATAGCATATTTAGTTGGAGAGTATAATGTCAGCTAATATCGTTTATGCAATTTTAGTTACATCTCTTGCTACATTTTTATCTAGATTTTTAGGCGCTCTTACCTCTCAAGGTATTAAGGAAACATCAAAACTTTTTAAGTGGTTTAATTGTTTAGCCTATGCAACTTTAGCAGCATTAATAGCAAGAACTATAATTTTTCCTGCTGGCGTGTTAATAGAATCTAGTTATTACAGTAGATCAATTGT
>CABZPD010000036.1 GCA_902527415.1 uncultured Pelagibacteraceae bacterium
TAATATTAATTTTTTGAATACCAGTGAAAAATTAGAAGAAATTCATATAAATTTACTTCCTGAATATCTGGTTTCAAATAGAGAAAAATTTAATTCTTATTTTAAATGAAAATATTTATTACAGGTATAGCTGGATTTTTAGGAAGCCACCTTGCAAAAAGATTACAAAATTTAGGACATGAGATCTTTGGAAATGATAATTTAATATTAGGAGAATTAGAAAATCTTCCTGAAAATATTAAATTTTATAAAACAGATTGTTGCGATTACAATCAAATGGTAAAAAGTCTTGAAGGTATTGATATTGTATATCATTGTGCAGCCACCGCACATGAAGGATTGTCTGTTTTTTCACCAAACTTTATAACTAAAAATATATATCAAGCTAGTACTTCAGTAATAACTGCAAGCATTGTAAATAAAGTTAAAAAATTTATTTTTTGTTCATCGATGGCAAGATATGGAAATCAACAGACACCATTTAAAGAAGATATGACTGTCAAACCTGAGGATCCTTACGGAATTGCAAAAGTTGCGTCGGAAGACACTTTGAGACTTTTATCAGAAGTCCATGGCATGAATTTTAATATTGCAGTTCCACATAATATTGTTGGTCCAAATCAAAAATACGATGATCCATTTAGAAATGTAATGTCGATTTTCATAAATAGAAATTTACAAGGTGAGCCTTCAATAATTTATGGTGATGGAATGCAACAAAGATGTTTTTCATATATAGATGATGTAATTTTTTGTTTAGAGAAACTAGCCTTAGACATGAATATAAATAAAGAAATTATAAATATAGGTCCTGACGAAGAAACAACAACGGTACTAGAACTATCGAAACTTGTTGCAAATGAAACTGGGTATAATGGCCAGCCTATATTTGTCAAAGATAGACCAAAAGAGGTAAAATTTGCTTCATGCAGTTCAGACAAGGCAAGAAAATTGTTAGGCTATGAGACCAAAACTTCACTAAAAGACTCTATAAAACTCACAACTGAATTTATTAAAAAAAGAGGAATAAAAAAATTTAATTATAATTTACCTATAGAAATAAATAATCATCTTACACCTGAAACTTGGAAATTTAAAAAAATTTAGTTTTTATTATTATATGGTCTGTAAAAAGATTTTTTAAGCATATAAGAATTTAAAAGACCCTGAAATCTCATCTTATATTGCCATTTTTTTTTCTCATTATTAGAAATTTTATAATAAATAAATTTAGATCCAGAGCTTATAAAATTAGGCAGGGTTTTTAAAAAACTATAAAAGTAATTATGATGTTTCTTGTAATAATAAAAATTTGACCACATCCAATGCCAATTTCTTGATTTTTCCATCTCTAAATCATAGCTACCATGAGATTGATTTCCTAAATGGTTAACCTCTACATTTATCTCTAGAATATTCTGTCCTTGATCTAAGATTCTTTTGCATAAATCTATTTCTTCTAAGTATAAAAAAATATTTTCATCAAAATAGTTGCCTTTAAATTTTTTTTTATTCAATATCATTGCCATTCCAGGAACGTGGTCGACTTTTTTAACTTCAATATTATCTTTGTTTTGTTTATAAACTTTTTCTTTTTCGATTATTTGTGGTGCCGCAATAGCAAAATCTTTATCTTTTAAAATAGATATAATCTGTTCAAAACTTTCATTGGTAACTTTGGTATCTGGATTAATAATAAAAACATAATCTGTAGTTGATTTTAAAATTCCAAAATTATTTGCTTTTCCATAACCAAAATTTTCTGTCATTATAAAACATTCAGTGTTTTTATAATTGTTTTCTATTCTTTTTTTTAGATTAATATCACCAGAGTTTTCTATTATAATTTTTCTAGTTTGCTCTGGTAAATCTTTTAAACACTCATCAATAAGATTTTCACTTCTAAAAGTAGTAATAATAAATGTAAACTCCGATGAAATCATTATGGTTTATTTTTATTTTTAGATTTTGATTAAGTCACTTATTTCAGAAACAGAGTCTTTTTTAACAAAAAACATTGTTACACCTATTATATTTATTAATTCATAATTTTTTTCTTTTAAAAAAATTATTTTTTTCTTTTTAATTTCATTATTTAGATCAAATGAATTATCTTCTATAGTAAAAAGAGTTGGATTAATTTTACTAAAATCAATTCCCATTAAGACTTCAAGTTCATTTCCTTCTGTATCTATATTTATATAGTCAACACTATTAATATTCTGCATTTTCAAAATTTCACTTAATTTATAACTTTGAATTTTAATTTTTTTTTGATTATCATCTTGAGGAATTAATGAATTTTGTTGGTTGATTGGTGAATTTTCATAATAACAAGTTTCACCATTAAATTCGCTAACTGCACAATTAATGTTTATGTCGCTAGGTCTTGCTATTTTGAAAAGATCAATTGATGATTTGCTTATATCTAAATTCATTCCATTCCACTTTCTACTATATAAATTATAAGTCAAAGAACCTTTGTAAGGATGATATGCCCCTATATCTACGTAAAAACCTTTTTTAATTTTTTTTAAAATTCTATTCACCATTACATCTTCGGCAAATTCAGCATAATGTGAATTGGGTTTTTTATTTTTATAAATTTTTTGAATTTTATAAAGCCAATAAAAAAATCGATTTTGTCTAAATTTCAAATTTTTTCCTTTTTTTTATTTTATTTTTCCTTACTAATTTTTAACACCCCTATAAAAGCTTCCTGTGGTATTTCAACTCTACCAAATTGTTTTGATCTTGCTTTACCTTTTTTTTGTTTTTCTAATAATTTTCTTTTTCTATCTGTTGCACCACCACCATGTATTTTAGTCAGTACATCTTTTTTAAAACCTTTGATTGTTTCTCTAGCAATAATTTTCCCACCTATCGCAGCCTGAACTGGTATCATAAAGTTATGTCGTGGAATTAAATCCTTAAGTTTTTCACAGACTTCTCTCCCTGTTTTTTGAGCAAAATCTTTATGTATCATCATAGCAAGAGCATCAACTGGTTCACCATTTACTAATATTCCAAGCTTAACTAAATCTCCCTCTCTATGTTCAATAATTTCGTAATCAAAACTAGCATAACCGCTGGTCATTGATTTTAGTCTATCATTAAAATCGAAAACAACTTCATTTAATGGTAACTCATAATTAACAACAGCTCTATTACCTGAATAACTTAAATTAGTCTGAATTCCTCTTTTATCCTGACACATTTTAATAATTGAGCCTAAATATTGGTCAGGAGTAATTATTGTTGCTTTTATCCATGGCTCTTCGATATATTTTATCACTGTTGGATCTGGTAAACTTGATGGATTTTGAAGATCGATTATGTTTCCATTATTAAGATGAACTTTATAAACAACACCAGGTGTGGTTGTTAATAAATTAACATCAAATTCTCTTTCTAGTCTTTCTGTCACTATTTCCAAATGAAGTAATCCTAAAAATCCACATCTAAAACCTAAACCTAAAGCAGATGATGACTCTGGTTCAAAAGAAAAACTTGCATCATTCAATTGTAATTTAGCTAAACCATCTTTAAGCTTTTGAAACTCGGAGCTATCTACTGGAAACAGTCCACAGAATACTACTGGCTTACTTGGTTTAAATCCTGGCAAAGCATCTTTTAAAGGTTTTGAAGCATCACAAATTGTATCTCCAACTTTTGTTTCAGACAAAACTTTAATTCCTGTCGTAATAAATCCAATTTCACCTGTTTTTAGTTCATTTATATCTACTGGCTTTGGTGTAAAAACCCCAACTTTTTCAACAATATACTCTTGATTAGTAGACATCATTTTAATTTTCATGTGTTTTGAAAGCTTGCCATCTATCACTCTAACTAAAATTACTACACCTAAATATGTATCATACCAACTATCAACCAATAAACATTTTAGATCTGCGAAACTTTCTCCTTTTGGGGCTGGTAAAGTTGAAATAATTTGCTCTAAAATATCTTCTATTCCTTCTCCAGTTTTACCTGAACATGGAATTGCATTTTCAGTATCAATTCCTATTACATCCTCGATTTGTTTTTTTGTTCTATCTAGATCTGAAGCTGGTAAATCTACCTTATTTAAAACAGGTACTATTTCATGATTAGTATCAAGCGCTTGATAAACGTTTGCTAAAGTTTGAGCTTCTACACCTTGAGTGCTATCTACAATTAAAATTGAACCTTCACATGCATATAATGATCTACTAACCTCATAACTGAAATCAACATGGCCCGGAGTATCAATAATATTTAAAATATAATCTCTTCCATTTTTAGCTTTATAATTTAATTTTACGGTTTGAGCTTTAATTGTGATTCCTCTTTCACGTTCAATATCCATAGAATCCAAAACTTGAGCTTTCATCTCTCTTTCAGTTAATCCACCGCAACTATGAATTATTCTATCAGCTATAGTAGATTTTCCATGATCAATATGCGCAATGATTGCAAAATTTCTTATATTATCAATTGTACTCATTATTTTTTTTAGGAACGGATCTTAGCGCCAGTTTTATTTTCAACTGTTTCTATTATCAAATTATTAATTTTTTCTAAATCATTATCTGTTAAAGTTTTTTCCAAAGATTGAATTGTTACACTGATAGC
>CABZPD010000037.1 GCA_902527415.1 uncultured Pelagibacteraceae bacterium
ATAAAGACTTAAGTTCACCAAATAAAATGTTTAGACTTTTGCAAGGAGACGTTGGTAGTGGAAAAACAATAGTGTCTCTTTTAGCAGCAATTAATACTATAAATTCTGGTTTCCAGGTTGCTTTTATGGCTCCTACGGAAATTCTAGCAAGACAACATTTTAATCTAGCAAAAAAATTATTTCCTAAAAATATAAATATAGCTCTTATTTCTGGAAAATCAGAATACAAGGTAAAAAAAGAAATACTTCAAAGATTAGAAAATAATAAAATTGATATTATTTTTGGTACACACGCTATTTTTCAAAAAAAAGTAATTTTCAAAAAATTAGGATTAATAATTATAGATGAACAACATAAGTTTGGAGTGAATCAAAGAAAAAAATTGTCTGACAAAGGTGGATCAAATTGTGACGTATTATTAATGACTGCAACACCTATACCTAGAACTCTAACAATGACAATTTATGGCGATATGGATATTTCAATAATTAGAGAAAAACCTAAAAATAGAAAACCAATTAAAACATATAGTAAGTTAGAGGTTAAAATTGAAGATGTTTTAAAATTTATAAAAAAAGAAATTAACTTAGGAAATCAAATTTTTTGGGTTTGTCCATTAATAGAAGAATCTAAAAAGTTGGATCACTCATCGGCTGTTAAAAAGTATGAATATTTAGAAAGCAAGTTTCCAAATCAAGTTTGTTTGCTTCATGGAAAAACTGATGTAGATGAAAAAAATGATATACTAAATAATTTTTTAAATAATAAATTTAAGATTTTGGTTTCTACAACGATTATTGAGGTTGGAATAGATTTTCCAAATGCAAACACTATTATAATTGAAAACGCTAACAAATTTGGTTTATCTCAACTTCATCAATTAAGAGGTAGAGTTGGTCGTGGAGATAAAGAATCTACATGCATATTAATGTTTAAATCAAATCTAAGCGAAAACGCAAAAAAAAGAATAAAAATATTAAAAGACACTAATGATGGTTTTTTAATATCTGAAGAAGATATGAAATTACGAGGGTTTGGGGATATTTTGGGATTTAAACAAAGTGGTGTAAAAAATTTTAAGTTAGCAGATCCAATTCAGAATAGTGATCTTTTCTTATTAGCTGAAAAAGAAATGAGAAGAATAGAAAAATCGAATGAAGATATAAGAAAATTCAAACCTTTAATAAAATTGTACGATAGAGCTGATATAATTAATGATATTGCTTAAGTTTTTTTGGTAGAGGTTCCTGCTGAAACTATAAATTTAGACGCGTCCTCAAAAGACATATTTAAATATATAACATCTTCTATTGGGAACATTAGTAAAAAACCACTAGTAGGATTTGGAGTCGTTGGTACAAACACGTTGATTAAATTCTTACCAGTTTTTTGTGCCATCTCACCTTTGTTTTCTTTTGTAGCAAAACCAACAGCCCAAACTCCTTTTCTTGGATATTCAATTAAAACTACACTTCTTTTTCCATCATCTTTTTTAGAAAAAGTCTCAGTCATTTGAACTATTGCAGAATAAACTGTTCTTAAAAATGGAATTCTTTTGAACAAATCATCAATTAATTTAAGAATTCTTCTTCCAAAAAATGATAATGAAAGTCCGCCTACAATAGTTATAAGTAAAATTGAAATAACAATTTCAACACCAGGTATATTAAAAGGCAAATAACTATTAGGATTTATATTTTTCGGTATTAAATTAGAGGAGATACCAATTAAAATTTTTGTAAGATATAATGTAAAACCAATTGGTATTAAAACAACTACTCCTGCAATAAAGTAATTTCTCAAGGTTAATGAAAAAGATTTTTTTGACCCTTTTTTCGACATATTTTCAATTAACTATAACTAGCATAGACAACAAAAACAATTGCAATGATAAATAATACAATTAGAATTTTGTTATTAAGATTCATGTTAAATTATTATTATCAATTTTAGTTACTTATGGATAGAAGAAAATTTTTGACTTATGTTGGCTGTGGTTGTGGAAGTCTTCTTTTTCACGCTTGCTCTACTGCACCAATAACTGACAGAAAACAATTAAAAATTATACCTGAAGCAAAATTAAATGCTCAAGCAGCGCAAATTTATGAAAAAGTCAAACAAAAAGAAAAGATGAGTAATGATACAAAAACATTAAATGAAATCAAAGATATTGGAAAAAGAATGGAAGATTCGATTAGCGAATATTTTTATAGAGCAAATTTAAATGATCCAACAGCAAATTTTGATTGGGAATATATTTTGATTGACAATAAAAAAGTTAGAAATGCATGGTGCATGCCTGGAGGGAAAATTGCGGTTTATACAGGTATACTTGATGTAACCAAAAATAAAAATGGTTTAGCGGCAATTATGGGTCACGAAGTTGCTCATGCAGTAGCAAAACATTCTGTTGAAAGAGCAAGTCGAGGTGTTTTATTAAATACTGGAGCAAGAATTATAGATATTGCAAGTGGTGGTGTATTGTCTGATATAAACAGAACTACCGGAATGGATACTGTTGGATTATTAGCTCAACTAGGAATAATGAATCCATTTAATAGAAAGCAGGAGAGTGAAGCTGATTATCTAGGTATGATTTTTTCTTCTTTATCAGGTTATGATATTAGAGAAACAGTAAAAATCTGGGAAAGAATGAAACAAGCAAATAAGGGTAAAGAACCACCAGAATTTATGAGCACCCATCCTTCCTCTGATACTCGTATTAAGCAATTAAATGAATGGATGAATGAGGTAATGTTGGATTATCCACCAATCAATTTGACCTAAATCAAAATTAATGGTGAGCCGTGATGGACTCGAACCATCGACCCATTCCTTAAAAGGGAATTGCTCTACCAACTGAGCTAACGGCCCATAAAATTGATTCATTTTTTCTAAATGAATAATGTGTGTATACAGATAAATTTTTATTTTTCAATTCGTTGAATTTAAAAGTTTTAATCAATTAAGGTTGTTAAATTAAGGAATTTGATATGATTATTCATACAAAATGGCACAGTTGCTATAACTACAACTTATCTATGTATTTATCGTGAAAATCATTAAACGTGCCAGAACTAATATTTTTTCTAATCTCAGACATTAATTCTTGATAAAAATTAATATTATGTAGCGTCAATAACATCGAAGCTAATATTTCATTAGTATTAAATAAATGATTTAGATAATTTTTTGAATATTTGTTTAAGTTAAGATTTTCACAACTAGGATCAAGTGGAGTATTATCATTTTGATACTTATTATTTTTAATATTTATCCTTCCATTCCATGTAAATGCTAAACCTGTCCTTCCAGATCTGGTAGGTAACACACAATCAAACATATCTATGCCTCTTTTAACAGCACCTAAAATATCTGATGGTGTTCCAACACCCATTAAATAGTGAGGTTTTTCTATCGGTAAATATTCTTTGATATCATCTAATACATTAAACATTTCATTTTGTGTCTCACCTACTGCTAATCCTCCAATAGCATAACCATCAAAACCAATTTTAACTAATCCTTCAAGTGATTTAAGTCTTAAATCTTTAAACAAACCTCCTTGAATAATTCCAAATAAAGCTTTATGAGGATTGCTTCCAAAAGCCACTTTAGATCTTTCAGCCCAGTAAAGTGATAAATCCATTGATTTTTTGATTAGGTTATAATCATTAGTTTTCTTGGGACATTCATCCATAATCATAACAATATCTGAGTTTAAACCTAATTGTATTCTTATACTCTCCTCTGGACTTAAATAAAATTTTTTACCATCAACGTGTGAATTAAAAATAGCACCCTCCTCCCTATCAATTTTATTTAATTTTGAGAGAGACATTACTTGAAAACCGCCAGAGTCAGTTAAAATAGGTAAATCACAATTCATAAAATTATGAAGCCCACCAGCAGATTCAATTCTTTCAACACCAGGGCGTATCATTAAATGATAAGTATTTGAAAGAATTATTTCAGAACCTGTTTTTTTAATATCATCTATTGTGCAAGCTTTTACAGTTGCCTGTGTTCCTACAGGCATAAAGGCTGGAGTTTGTATATTGCCACGATGCGTGTCAATTAAACCACACCTAGCAAATTTATCTTTTTTTAAAACGTTAAAGGCAAATTTTTTTAATGCCATTAAAAAATTTATTGAGATTTAAAACTAATAATCTTATCTGGATCAGTTACAGCACCGTTATTGTTTTGATCACCTCTTTTTATTTTATCAACAAATTCCATTCCCTCGATCACTTTTCCAAAAACTGTATATTGACGATCTAAAAAAGGAGCTGGCTGAAAACAAATAAAAAATTGACTATTTGCGCTATTTGGATCTTGAGCTCTCGCCATTGATAAAGTTCCTCTATCATGTGGTAGACTATTGAATTCTTGCTCTAGGTCAGGAAAATCTGATCCACCCATTCCAGCTCTTCTAAGATCAAAATCTTTTGATTCTGAATTTCCAAATTTTACATCACCTGTTTGAGCCATAAATCCATCAATAACTCTATGAAAAACAACATTATCGTATTTGCCGCTATTTGCTAATTCCTTAATTCTTTTAAC
>CABZPD010000038.1 GCA_902527415.1 uncultured Pelagibacteraceae bacterium
AAAAAAAAATAAAATTAATTTCAAAAATGTAGGAGGGTATTACCCTTGTAATTATGAGATTGATGACTTGGATACGCTTTATTTTTTAAGAAACAAAAAAGCAAATATTTCCTTACCAATAATTAGAGAAAATAACCAAATGGATTTTTTTTGAATGGACAAATAAAGATCCTTTAAAAATTAATAAGTATGGAATTGCTGAGCCAACTTTAGGAAAGAAAATTTACCCAGATATAATATTTGTTCCTTTAGTAGCTTATGATAATGATTTGAATAGACTGGGCTATGGTGGAGGATTTTATGATCGTTATTTAGAAAAAGTATCTAAAATTAAAAAAATATTTAAGATTGGATTAGGATTTTCATACCAGGAGACGAAAAAAATACCTATCAATAAGTATGATAAAAAACTTGATTTAATAATAACCGAGAAAAAAATTATACAATGAGAATTTTATTCTTAGGAGATGTTGTTGGAATTTCAGGATGTTCAAAATTAACAAGTAATTTATTAAATGAAATTGATAAAAATAAAATCGATTTTGTAATAGTAAACGGTGAAAATGCAGCAGTTCAAGGTGTGGGGCTAACTAAAGAAATATGTAAGGATTTTTTTAATTGTGGAGTTGATGTTATTACAACTGGCAATCATGTTTGGGATCAAAAAGAAATTATGGAATTTATTGATAAAGAAGAAAGATTATTAAGACCTAAAAATTTATTTGAACCTGCACCAGGAAAAGGTTTTCAAATTTATAAAACAAAGAATGATATAAAAATTGGAGTTCTTAATCTGATGGGCAATGTTTTTATGAAAAAGTGTGAAGATGTTTTTGAAGCTTCTCAAAAATTTTTAAAAGAAAATGAAATGAAAAAGGATTTTGATTTACTTGTAGTTGATTTCCATGGTGAAATTACTAGCGAAAAAAATGCTATAGGACATCTATTTGATGGAAAGGCAACTCTCGTGGTTGGAACCCATACTCATATTCCAACAAATGATGCCAGAATACTTAATAATGGCACTGGATATCAAACCGATGCAGGTATGTGTGGGGATTATGATTCAGTGATTGGAATGAATAAAGAAAATTCTTTGAATAGATTTTTAAAAAAGAATTCAGTGAAACACTTTCCCGCTACTGGAGATGCTACTTTGTGTGGTGTTATAGTAGATTGTGATATAAAAACAGGTTTAGCAATTGACATCAAAAGCTATGTATACGGAGATCAACTAAAAAATATTTAAAGATCATGGCAGGACATTCACATTGGGCAGGAATAAAACATAAAAAAGGTAAGGCTGATAAGCAAAGATCAAAGATATTTTCAAAATTATCTAAAGAGATTACTGTTGCAGCGAAACTTGGTGACAAAGATCCAGCAATGAACCCTAGACTAAGATCTGCAGTACAGGCTGCTAGATCTGCAAATATGCCTAAAGATAATATTGAAAGAGCAATAGATAAATCTTCTGCAGCTACAGGAGCAAATTTTGAAAATTTAAGATACGAGGGGTTTGGACCAGAAAAGATTGCTGTTATAGTTGAAACTTTAACAGACAACAAAAATAGGACCGCATCAAATATTAGAACTATTTTTCAAAAAAGTGGTGGGAGTTTAGGAACTCAAGGATCAGCATCTCACAATTTTCAACAATTGGGTATAATCAAAATTGATAAAAAAGAGATATCTGAAGAAAAAATTTTAGATTTAGCGATTGAATCAGGAGCTGATGAATGTTTTTCTTATAAGGATTATCATGAGGTTCAGTGTCAAATGAGCGAAATATATAATGTAAAAAAAAATCTTGAGAAAATTATTGCGAATTTTATTTCTACAGAAATTGAATGGGTCCCATTAAATAGTGTTGAAGTAAATAAAGAAAATAAAGATAATGTTGTAGATTTTTTAGAAACTCTTGAGGAAGATGACGATGTTCAGAACGTTTATTCAAACGTTAATTTAGGTGGTATTTAATGATGATTATTGGAATTGATCCAGGCATCTCAGGTTCAATCTGTTTTTTTCAAGATGGTATAATAAAAGACGTAATTGAAATGCCAACCATGACAGATGGTAAGAAGAATAAAAGACAAGTAAATGGTGCTCAAATATTTAATGAAATTAGTGAAAGAATAAACAAATTTGATAAAAAAAACATAAAAGTTGTAATTGAACAAGTTTCTGCAATGCCCGGACAAGGCGTTACTAGCATGTTTAATTTTGGTCAATCTTTTGGTATTTTAAAAGGAATATGCAGCGCAATGCATTTACCTGTTTATTATGTTAGGCCTGCAAAATGGAAAAAATATTTTAACCTTATTAATTCAGAAAAAGATGCGAGCAGAACAAGAGCTATTGAAATTTTTCCATATTTTTCATCACAATTGTCAAAAAAAAAAGATAACAACAAGGCAGATGCTATTCTAATAGCTAGTTTTTTCTATGAAACTTATCAAAAAGAGGAATAATCAATTTAAATTAAAAGACAAAATCATGACACATTTACGTGTGATGACTAAGTATGGAAGCAGATATAGCAGCAAAAGCAGTTGATTTAGGAACAAACACTGATTTTTCATTATTCAGTTTATTTTTTAGAGCAGACATAATTGTTAAGTCTGTAATGATTATATTAATATTATGCTCAATATATTCTTGGGCTGTAATTATTGAAAAGTTTCGTTTATTTAAAAAAATAACTAAATCTTCAGAAGAATTTGAAGAAAAATTTTGGAATTCTAAATCTGCCGAAACTTTTTACAATAGTTTACCTAGTAAACTTGAGGATCCAATGTCACTTGTGTTTCAAGATGCAATGGAAGGATTACTTAAAAAAAAAACAAGAACTAACATTAGTGAAAGAATGAGCGCTTCTCTAGAAGCTGGAATTGAAAAACAAATGACAAAAATTGAAAAAGGTTTTACTTTTTTGGCAACAGTAGGTTCAACAGCACCATTTATTGGTTTGTTTGGAACTGTTTGGGGAATTATGAATTCTTTTCAATCTATAGCTATTTCAAGAAACACAAGTCTTGCGATAGTTGCGCCGGGGATAGCTGAAGCTTTATTTGCAACTGCACTTGGTCTCTTGGCTGCAATACCAGCAGTAGTTGCTTACAACAAATTTAATAATGACTCTAAAAAATATTCTGAAAAATTAGAAAACTTCTCTAAAAGATTTTTAACTATAATCTAAAAAATGGCTTTTAAATTTAATCGCTCATCAAAAGAACCTATGAGTGAAATAAACGTTACTCCATTCGTTGATGTTATGTTGGTATTATTAATTATATTTATGGTAACAGCACCATTGTTAACGGTAGGTGTTCAAGTTGATTTACCAGAAAGTTCGGCAGACTCTTTACCTGAAGAAACAGAACCTTTAACATTGTCAATTAACGCAAAAGGTGAAATTTTTATTCAAGAAGCAAAAGTTGAATACGATAATATTATTGCAAAAGTTTTAGCAGTTTCAAAAAATAGAACTGATACCAGAATTTATGTTAGAGGTGATAAAACTATAAATTATGGGAGAGTTTTAGAAATAATGGGATTACTATCAGGATCTGGTTTTACTAAAGTAGCATTGATTTCAGAACCGTATAAACAAAGGTAATTAAAGTGAATAGAAGTTTAATTATTTCTTCTGTTTTGCATGCTTTGTTAATTTTAATTACAGCTATGAGTTTACCTTTTTTGGCAAAGAAACCACTTGATATTCCACCAATCGTATCGGTTGAGTTAATTCAAATAGCAGAAAAAACCAATATTCCATTTGCACCTAAGGCTAAAAAAATAATTGAGAAAGTAAAAGAGAAAGAAAAAAAACTTGTTTCAGAACAAGCCCCACCAAAAAAAGTAGAAAAAACGAAAACAAAAACTGTTCTGGCTCCTGATCAAAATAATAAAAAAATAGAGAATGAAACACCTGAGGCAATTCCACTTCCAGATAAAACTTTAAAAAAGGTTGAAACAAAAGAGGAAAAAAAACAAAATCCTGAAAAAGTAGATGATGAAGTTAAACAAGTATCAGAATTTGAAAAAAAAGATTTGTTTGATCCAAATAATATTGCTGCTTTAATTGATAAATCAAAAGAAGAGAGTGCAGAAGTTTTAAAAACAAATGATGACATTACTCAAGATCAAGAAAGAAATGTAGAAAACACAGGTCTTACACTGAGCGAAGAGGATGCTCTTAAGGCACAAATATTTGGGTGCTGGAGTATTCCATTAGGATTACCATACAATGAAAATTTATTGGTGAGAATAAAGTTAAAATTAAAACCTGATGGAACAGTATCAAAAACAGAAATTTTGGACCATGCAAGAATGAATAAACCAGGCCAAGGATTTTACAAGGTTTTAGCAGAAAGTGCTTTGAGAGCTGTCAAGTTATGTCAACCATTAAGAGTTCCAACAACTGGATATGAAAGATGGAA
>CABZPD010000039.1 GCA_902527415.1 uncultured Pelagibacteraceae bacterium
TTAATTCATCTGATTTAAAGTAATATTGTTCTGAAGTATTATGGTCAGAAGTATTTATAAAAAAATATTTTTCATCTGAGCTTTTTCCAATTCCTACTGTAAAAGCCTCGCTTTTCTCCTCAAATATTAATTCGTCTTTGCCATCAAAATCTCCTATTTTGTGCCTGTATATTGTTCTAGCTCTATGATTTTCATCAAGTTTAGAATAAAAAATATATTTATCATCTAAACTAAATGTTATCCCACCTGATGTTTCTGTAATTTCTTTTGAAATAATTTCGTTTGTTTTTATATCTCTTAAATAAATTGTATAATATTCAGAACCCTTAAGATCTAAAGAGTATCCAAGATATTTATCATTATTACTTACTTCTAAATCTCCAACCCCAAAATATTCAGTTTTAAGCTTCTCTTTTTCTTTATCTCCATTCCATATTTCCTCAATAGTTTCTGAACCAATTTTTTTTCTTAGTTTTATGGAATAATTTCCTTTTGTTGTAGTCTTTGTCCAATACTCATAGGCATGATCTTTATAGGGTAAAGATTCATCATCTAATTTAATTCTTCCTTTAATTTCATCAAATAATTTTTTTTGAATATCTTTAGTATCTTTTAAATGATGATCTGTATAAGCATTTTCATCTTCTAAATATTTTTTTACTTCGGGATCTAACTTACTTTTATCTTTAAGGACTTCTAAAATATTATCTTGATGAATCCAGCTGTAATTGTCTTCCCAATCAATATTGTGACAAGTTTTTATCTCTAGTTTTTTTTTAAGTTGTGGTACTTTCATTTAATAAGGAAATATATGAATATTATTATTTATCTACTTGTAATTTTAGTCATCTTATATTTTTTATTAAGATGGTGGTCAAATATTTCTCCAAAAAAAATGTCAAAAGGAGTTAGGCTGATAACAATTTTATTATTGGCTTTATTAGCAGTTTTATTTGCCATTGGTGGAAAATTTTTACTTACATTGCCATTAACTCTTGCAAGTCTTGCTTTAGTTAAACTTAAAGGTTTATCATTGATTCAACTACTTTCTCTTTATAGGCTTATTCAAACTTTAAGACATTCTGGAAGATTTTCTTTCAATCAATATCAAAATAATAATTCTTCATCATTATCAATATCTGAGGCATATAAGATTTTAAATTTAGACATTAATAAAAAGCCAACCAAAGAAATAGTTAATAAAGCTTATCAAAAAATCCAAAAAAAAATACATCCAGATATATCTCCTGAAACATCAAGACTTTCAGCAATAGTTAATGAGGCTAAGGAAATTGTATTAAAAGATATTAGTTAATTTTTCAATTTATTAATTATTTCAATTACATGATTTACTGAAATTGAGTTTGGATCTGCATTGGTACCATGTGTTATTTCATCAATCGTATATCCATCAGGAACTATTCTGTAATAGTTCTTGCTATAGTCTGTATATGCTTTTGGAGCGTCTAAAAGAAATACAATACTCTTTTTTCCACACTGTGAAACAACATGCGAACCAAATGAATCGTTCCCTACATACATATCTGAAATACCAAGGTATGGAATTAAATCATATATTCTTTTGCTACTTAAAGTTAAAAAATTTTTTTTTTTTAATTTAGATAAAATTTGGTTTTCAATCTCTTTTTCATTTGGACCACATAAAATGAAAAAAAAATAATTATCTAGTTCATTTAAGTTATTTATTAAATTAGCATAATTGTTTGATCCCCATTTTGTGGTTGGACCAGATGAACCTGCGCCAATTACTATTTTATAACTATTATTATTTAGTTCTTCTTTGATTTTTTTGATTCTATCTTTATCAATAAAAAAGTTGGTTTCAGTGAGACAATTATCAATATTAAGAAAATTTTCTGTTAACTCTTTTGCTGATTTAACTAGGTGTAAATTTTTTTTGTTTTTAGATTTATATGACCATATGTTGTCAATACCTGCTATTTTTGCTGCAAAATATAATCTTAAACTTGGATAATAAATTAATAAATTTTGAAAATGAAATTGTTTAAGAATCTTACTAAGATTAAAAATGTCTAAAAGTTTTTTGTGATATTTATCTAAATAATAAACATCCTCAATAAGAGGATCATCAGCCAGTGCTTCTTTTAAATTTTTACAGAGAGTTATAATAGTTACTGGTCCATTTTTTTTGGCAATCTGATGACAATAGGAAAGATGAAGTAAATTTGCACCTAAACCTACATAGCTTAAGTAAATTCCAGTTTTCATAATTTTTTATTCATTTTTTTTTTGAATTATTATATGTTTTTAAAAAATATATGAGTTTAATTAAAGGTATTTATGCAGCTTCTATGTCAGTATTAAATGACGATTTAACGCTTAATATGGCAAAGACAATAGAGCATGCAGAAATGGTAATTGAAAATGGTTGCCATGGTGCTGCAATTTTTGGTAGCACTGGCCAAGCACAACTTATACCAATTGCAGAAAAAATAAATTTACTAAATAAACTAGCTGTAAATAAACATAAAGATAAATACATTATAGGCACAGGTTTAAATTCATTGGGAGAAACAATTAATTTAATGAGAGTGGCAAGATCACTCGATTTCCAAAACTTTCTAATTATGCCTCCTGCTTATTACAAGTATGGAGACAATGAGGTTATAGATTTTTATCGCAAAATTGTTGAGGCAATTCCTGATAGTAAAATTATTCTTTATAATTTTGAGAAATTATGTGGATATAAATTTAGTGTAGAATGCGTAGAAGAGCTTGTAAAAAGATATCCAAATCAAATAGTTGGAGTAAAGGATAGTTCTTATAATCTTTTTGAAAATTTAAAATTAGATAATTTTTCTGTTATGCCTGGCTCTGAATCAAAACTATTTAAAGGTCTTGAGTTAGGATGTTCAGGAATAATTACAGCAACTTGTAATGCTACATCATCAATTGCTAGAAAGGTTTATGAAGATTTTAATGCAGGTAATGAGCAAACTGAAAATCTAAAATTATGTGATGTGAGAAATGAATTTGAAAAGTATAATCTAATCTCAGCTTTACATACTTTTTATAAAAAAAAAGATAGTATTTATGAAAATTTATTGCCCCCATTAAGAGTTCTAGATGTAAATAGTGAAAAAGAACTAATTAAAAACTTAGAAAGACTCAATTTTTCAATTGAATCTTTGGTGGCAGCATAAAATGCAACTAGCTAGATTTTTAAATAATGTTTTTAAAAAAGATGGATTTATATTAGTTGACGCTAATTCAAAAAGTTACATCATTGGAAATCCAAAAAGTGAAAAACCTATTAAAGTAAAAATTTTAAATAAAAATCTTCATTATAAGTTACTATTTCATCCCGATTTATATTTTGGTGAAGCATATACAGATGGTGAAATAATCATAGAAAATGGGACGCTAACTGATTTTTTGGATCTTTCTTTAATGAATTTTGGAAGAGGGGACTTAAATTTTTTTAGTTATTTAATTAATAGATTAAGAGGTTCTTATAGATATTTAACTAATTTTAATTTTATAAAAAAGTCTAAGATGAATGTTTCGCATCATTATGATATTTCAGATGATCTTTATGACTTATTTTTAGATCCTAAAAGACAATATTCATGTGCGTATTTTAAAAATGAAACAGATACATTGGAAACTGCACAAAATAATAAAATTCAGCATATAATAAAAAAACTTAATATAAAACCAAATCAAAAAGTTTTAGATATTGGATGTGGATGGGGCTCTCTAGCAATAGATATTGCAAAAAGTGCTAACTGCGAAGTAACAGGCATTACACTTTCAGAAAATCAATTTAATTACTGCAAGAAAAGAGCAAAAGAACTTAATTTAGAAAATCAATTAAACTTTAAGTTAATGGATTATAGAGAGCTAAATGAAAAGTTTGATAGAATAGTCAGTGTTGGGATGTTTGAACATGTAGGAAGAAAATTTTATAAAAAATTTTTTTCACAAGTTGAAAACCTTTTAAAAGATGATGGGGTATCATTAATTCATACTATAGGATCAGTAAATCCACCAAGAGACCCACATCCATGGATCACTAAGTATATTTTTCCAGGAGGCTATACTCCAAGTTTAAGTGAGGTAACTACACCAATTGAAAAAGCAGGCTTAATTGTTGCAGATATTGAGGTTTTAAGACTTCATTACTCACATACACTAAGACATTGGAAAGAAAATTGCATTCGAAATAAAGACAAAATAATTCAAATGTTCGATGAAAGATTTTTTAGGATGTGGGAATTTTATCTTGCTGGTTGTGAGATGGCATTTAAATGGGGTGATCAAGTTGTATACCAATTTCAATTAACAAAGAATTATTCTTCTACACCAGTTACAAGAGACTATATTTATCAATAAATAATTGGTAGAAACTAACTCCCTTAAAATGA
>CABZPD010000040.1 GCA_902527415.1 uncultured Pelagibacteraceae bacterium
TGCGAGAGATACATTAAACCCTCTTTAGTGCCACCAACAGCCATCACATCGTTGGCATGTCCATGAACATAAAAATTTACATCGTCTCTTTTATTAAAAATCCATTGAGCAAGGTTAATGCATCCATCATTTAACCAAGGTCCATCTGAGTCTAATTTTTTTCCGTTTTCATCAATTTTAACTAAAGATGAAGCGGTAATTTCTTCATAAAACATTCCATATGGATGAACGAAAGAACAATTCTTATCTTCAGCAGATCTTGCACCCGCACATTGGTTAGCAAGGTCTGTCATACCGTACATATGTAAAATTCTATAGAGAGCAGACAACTCTAGTCGCACATCTTTATCTGTTTGCGCCATATATAAAATTTTTATTTAAAAAATAAGTAAAAGCAAATAAATACAACCGTTATTTCTTAAAACAATTATAAGTTGTATAATATTTGTTTTACATATGATGATTGTAACTGTTAGAACATTACATCATGTCAAAAATTGAGATCAACAACGTATACAAAATTTTTGGAAACAACCCATCTTCTGTACTGCCAATGGTAAAAGAAGGTGCAACAAAAGATGAAATTTTAGAGCAAACAGGTCATACCGTTGGATTAGATAATGTTTCGCTTAAAATTGAAGAAGGAGAAACCTTTGTTTGTATGGGTTTATCAGGATCAGGGAAATCAACACTAATAAGACATCTAAATAGACTAATCGATCCAACTGATGGCGAAATTTTAGTTGAGGGCACGAATGTAATGTCACTTGATAAAGATAAGCTTATTGAATTTAGAAGACATAAAATGAGCATGGTATTTCAAAGATTTGGTTTATTCCCACATAAAACAGTGATTCAAAATGTTGGTTACGGATTAGAAATGCAAGGTAAAAGTGAAGATGAGAGAAATAAAGTCTCAATGGAAAAAATCGATGCAGTTGGTCTTACTGGTTTTGAAAATCAATACCCTGCTCAATTATCAGGAGGAATGCAGCAACGTGTTGGTTTAGCAAGAGCGTTAGCTACTGATACAGATATTATGTTAATGGATGAAGCTTTCAGTGCTCTAGATCCTCTGATTAGAAGCGATATGCAAAAACAATTAATTGATCTTCAAGCAGAATTAAAAAAAACAATTGTATTTATTACACATGATTTGGATGAATCATTAAGATTGGGTGATCATATCGGGATATTAAACTCTGGAAAATTAGTCCAAGTAGGAACTCCCGAGGAAATTATTATGAACCCTGCTGATGATTATGTAAAAGCTTTTGTAAAAGATGTAAATAGAGCAAAAGTTATCAAGGCAAAAATTATTATGAAAACCGCTGATCAAGCTAATGATATAGATAAATCAAACTTAATAAAAGTAAATGAAGATGAGTTTATTGAAGATTTTTTACCAAAAATTGTTTGCTCAGATTCAAATTGTGAAGTGGTTGATAAAAGTGGAAATGTAAAGGGATACATTTCAAACCAAGAATTGCAGTCTTCATTAACAAGATCATAACGTGTTATTAAAAACTTTCGAAGTAAAAAGGGAATGGGTTGATTACAATAACCATATGAACATGGCTTATTATGTGCTTGTTTTTGATCAAGCATGGGAAGTTGCGCTTGAAAAATTCAAAATGGGAGGAACTGCAGCAAAAGATCTTAATAGAAGTACTATGGTTGTTGAAACAAATACTAAATACTTAAATGAAGTTAAAGAAGGTGAGATGGTTAATGTAAATCTCACTTATTTTGATCATGATAAAAAAAGATTACATTTAAAAATGGAGATGATTTCTCAAAAAACTAACAAACTTTCTGCATCTATGGAATGGATATCGCTGTATATAGATTTAAGCAAAAGGAAAGTCACAGAATTTGAGGAAGAAAAAATAAAAATAATGAAAGACTTTATTGAACAAAACAAATCAAAATTTTCAAATGAAGGTCTTCTATTCACTTCTAAATTGAAGAAATAATTAAATATTCGAAAGATTTTTTTTTTGATATAGGTGCATAATGAGCACTGACAATAACTCAAAAGGAATTCTTTTAATTATTGCTGCAATGACTTTGTTTGCAATGCAGGATTCTTTAATTAAATTTATTTTTGAAAAAGCTGCACTTTATGAGATTTTTTTTGGAAGGTATTTTGTTGCAGCAATTTTACTTTTTGGATACATCAAATTCAGAGGCCAAAAAGTTTCATTAAAAACTTATTATCCTTTTTTAACACTTGTTAGGGTTATTCTCCATTTTTTGGCTTTTTCTGCATTCTTCATTTCTTTAACCTATATGCCGTTAGCTACTGCAAATGCTTTGTTTTTTTCATGTCCATTTTTTGTATCAATTTTTGCAAAATTTTTTTTGAAGGAATTTATTGGTATTAGAAGATGGTCTGCAATTGTATTTGGTTTTATTGGTGTATTCATTGTATTAGATCCTAACTTTTCTGATTTTGAGTACAAAAGTTTATTACCAGTCCTATGTGCATTTTTTTATGCAGCTTCAATGACAATAACCAAATATACATCTGACAAAGATGACGTAAACACACAACTTTTTTATTTCTATCTAATTGCGTTAATACTTTGTGGAATAATCTTTATATTCATGGGAAATGGTCAATTGAACAATCCTAATTTTGACCCCACTACTCAATTTATTTTTAGAGAATGGTTTTCAAATATTGAATATACATGGAAATTTATCTTATTTTTTGGCGTTGCTGCATCGATTGCTTTTCTTTGCATATTTTCAGCTTACATTGTTGCTTCACCATCAGTTGTTTCATTATTTGAATATTCTTTAATTATAATGTCTATGATACCCGGTTATTTTCTATTTAACGAAATACCTTCAGCTAGAACCTTCATTGGAGTTGCGTGCATAATAGCAGCTGGAATTTATATTTACCTTAGAGAAAGAGTTAGAGATCAGTATATTGCAACTGAAACACCAGTAAGAAGATGAGTAAAAGCTATATACCTACAATCAATATATCTTCACTAATTAAAAATAACTTTGAAACTCAAAAGGCATTTAAAACAATTAAAGCAATTGAAAAAGCTTGTGTCAATGTAGGTTTTTTTCAAATTACCGGTCATGGAATTAATCTAAGAGAAATTAAAAAAACATGTGAAGTTGGGAATAAATTTTTTAATTTACCACAAAGCAAAAAAAGAAGATTAGCGCCTAAAAAATGGAATAAAAAAAATAAAAATTTATACAGAGGGTATTTTCCTAATGATGTTAATGGAAAAGAAGGTCTTGATATAGGTGATTTAAAAGTAACTAAAAAATATTCTTCAAATCTCAAAAATCAATACATAGAATTTCTTAATCTAGGTCTGTGTTTTAATAAAAACTCAATAAATGTTTTAAACAAATATTTCGATAATATTTATAGATTGAGTGAAACTTTATTTAAAAGTGTAATAAAACTTAATAAAAAAAATCCTGAGATTTCTACTACAGCTTTTTCAAGATTAAAAACTTTAAGTACATTAAGATTTAATTATTATCCAAATCAAACGAAACCAGTAGAAATATCAAAACAAGACGGGGTTGCGCTTGGATGTGAAACTCATGTTGATAGTGGAATATTTACAGTTCTCTATCAAGATAGAAAAGGTGGATTACAAGTACAAAATAGAAAAAACAAAAAGTGGTATGATGTACCATTAAATAAAAAGGCTTTAGTGGTAAATACTGGAAGAGCTTTAGAATTTTTAAGTAAAGGTAAATTTAAAGCAACTAATCATAGAGTTTTGTGGAATAAAAGTAAGAGGCTCTCTGTTCCTTTTTTCTTTGAACCTTCCTATGATTTCAAAATGAACAAATCATTTTTAAACGAAGTTAAATCTAAAAATAATGGCGAAATTTATGAGAAATTTCTCAACAAATCTTTAAAGAAATTTATTGAATATCAACGTTAGTAATTATAAAGTTTAAATATAAAGCGATACATAACTCGTCGTTAAATTCAAAAATTTGCGAAAGTGGGATCGGTCGTCTTTAAATTAATTTTTAAAGGAGGCTTTATGAACTTTGGATATTTTTGTAACACTACTAATTGGGATAAAAAACCTTATACTCAACTTTTAGACGAAGCTAGAGAGATCACTGAATATTGTGATCAAAATAATTGGAATTCTATTTGGTATACCGAACATCATTTTAATCATGAGGGAATGGAGTCTTGCACTAATCC
>CABZPD010000041.1 GCA_902527415.1 uncultured Pelagibacteraceae bacterium
ATTCAGGGGGTAAACTTAAACCACCTTCATAAATAAATGATGTTGTTGCTAATTGTTTTAATTTAGGTATTTCAAAAGATAAACTTACACCACCTATTAAAAAACTTAATAAAGGCAAAATAAAAATTAAACCTACTGATATCCAAAAAACAGGTAACTGTTTTCCTTGTGTTTCTTGAACTTTTCTTGCGTGAATTCTGATTACAACTATTGCAATTATTGCTGCAATTATTGAATATAAAAATACATTAAGATTTTCCCAGATGAATGCTGGGACATATAAACCTTTAATTGTCAGATAAAAAACTCCTAACATAGCATCTGCATCTTGTGGCAGAGGTAAAGCTCTTAAGGCAGCAAAATACCAAAAAAATATTTGTAAAAGCAATGGGATGTTTCTAAAAAATTCTACATAGAAAGCAGCAAATTGATTTATCAAATAGTTAGGAGATAATCTTGCTACACCAACTATAACTCCTAAAATTGTTGCAAAAATAATTCCAATTACAGAAACTAAAATAGTATTAAGTAAACCAACCAGGTAAGCTCTAAAGTATGAATGTGATCCATCATATTCAATAAGAGAAAACTGGACATCAAATGAAGATTCTTGAGAAAGAAACCCATATCCAAAATCAATACCTCTGTTCTCCATATTGATTTGCGCGTTATATGTAAAAAATCCAAAAACTAATACTACAACTAAAACGGTAATTAATTGGGGAATGATTTTTTGTAATTTCAGGTCCATTTGAACGCTTATAAAAAAAAGGGCTAGAAAAATCTAGCCCTTTTTAATTAGTTAAATATGCAATTATCTTGCAGGTGGTACATAAAGAATTCCACCTTTAGTCCATAACTCATTTGGACCTCTGTCAGGTAAAATTCCAGTGTCAGCTATATTTCTTTTGTAGCTTTCACCATAGTTACCAACTTGCTTAATAATTCTTAAGCTCCACTCATTGTCTAGACCAAAAGCAGCACCTAATTCACCTTCAGCACCAACTAATCTTTTTACAGCTGGGTTATCTGAAGTTTTCATTGAGTCTGCGTTTGCAGAAGTAATTCCGTACTCTTCTGCTTCGATCATAGCATTCAAAGACCATCTAACGATATCTTCCCATACAGAGTCACCTTGTCTTACAACTGGTCCTAAAGGCTCTTTAGAAACAGTTTCAGGTAATACAATGTGATCATCTGGGTTAGACATTTTAGTTCTTTGTGCAGCTAAACCTGATTTATCAGTAGTGTAAGTATCACATCTACCAGCATCATAAGCAGCTACGACTTCATCAGCTTTTTCGAAAGCAACTGGCTCATAAGAAATTCCTTTAGAGTTAAAGAAGTCTCTCATGTTTAACTCAGTTGTTGTACCAATGTTTGTACAAGCTGAGATACCATCTTTGAATTGGCTTGTTGAAGTAATACCAGAACTTTTTCTAACCATGAAACCTTGACCATCGTAGAAGTTTACTCCAACGAAAGTAAGTCCGATATCAGCATCTCTAGAAAGAGTCCAAGTTGTGTTTCTTGATAAGATATCAATCTCACCAGAAGTTAAAGCTGTAAATCTTTCTTTAGCACTTAGTGGTGTAAACTTAACTTTGTTTGCATCACCTAGTACTGCAGCAGCTACCGCTCTACATACATCAACGTCGATACCAGTCCAGTTTCCTGCTGCATCAGCATTAGAAAATCCTGGAAGACCTTGAGATACTCCACATCTTACAAAACCCTTCTTTTGAGTGTTTTTAAGTGTTTTAGATTTTTTAGCAGCCATAGTTTCTGTTGTAAAAGTAAACAACACTGCAACCATAGCAACTAAAGAAGTTAATTGTTTTAAGTATTTAAACATTATTCTTCCTTTATGTTATTTTTATTTGTTAACAAATAATTCAAAATTGCTTTTGAATATTCTTAATTTAAGCATGTAAGAAAATAGTGTTCAAGAAAAAATAATATATTAATTGGATTTAATTCAAATTCTCGTCAAGCAAAATTATATATGATTAATGCGTTAAAAACTTAGGAATGGCGCGCCCTGAAGGATTCGAACCTACGACCCTCGGTTTAGAAAACCGATGCTCTATCCAGCTGAGCTAAGGGCGCAAAATTTATTGATATATATAATACTAAATTAATTTTTAAAAAGGAATTTTTTAGCAATCAACAATAAAGATAACAGTTCAACCCTTCCGATAATCATAAAAAATATAAGAAAATATTTGGTTAAAAAGTGCAAATTTTGAAAATCAAAGTCCGATAGACCATAAGCAGATGAATTAACTGTATTCATCAATGTCAATACGGCTAATTTAAATGAATATTCAAATTGAATGTTAGACAAAGATAATAAGATGGTTAAAGAAAAAAGAGAAATAACAAAAATTAATATCGTTAAAAAATATTTATTTATATCTTTAATATCAAAATTAATTTTAGAAAAAACCAATTTATTCATAAATACATTTTTTGGTCGGCTAAAAGAAAGAATTTGATTAATAGAATACTTAGTTAAAGAGTATATTTTTAAAAATCTTAATCCTGAGCTTGTAGAAAAAAAGGACCCTCCAATAATTACAAGTAAGATATAAATAAAGTTTAAATTAGCTTGATCAACTTCAAATGAGATACCTATATTTGAAATACTACTCACTAAAGATAAAAAACTAAATGTGAAATTAGTGTCATAACTAAAGAAAACAAAAAATATACTTGCAACTACTATAAAATATAAAAATAGATGTATATCTTCATAAAAGAAATTTAAATTTTTATTTCTTAAAAAAATTAAATTGTATGTAAAAAAAATACTAAAAAAAGAAATCAACATTAAAAAAGAAAATATAATTATTTGAAAATTATTTATCAAAATTGATGAAATTTCATTCACAGGTAGAAATCCCCCTGAGGAAATTATCGTCATTGCTAAATTCAATGAATTAAATGATCTAATTCCAAGAATGTTTAGAATAATAAAAATTGATATAGTTAATCCTGAATATAGTAAAAGAATTTTAATTGATTGTTTTAAAATCTCAGTCGAATTAAAAGATAAAAAATTAGTTAAAGATTTTTTTAAACTTTCGTCATAAATATCAATTAAAAAAATAATAGAATATAAAAAATATAACCCACCTATCCATTGTATAGATGATCTCCATAAAATTAAGCCTTGATCAATATGTTTAATATTTTCAAAGATAGTAAAACCTGTTGAAGTAAATCCAGAAACTGCCTCGAATAAAGAATTTAAAAAAGATAAATTATAAATACTTAAATAAAAAGGTATTGATAAAATCAAAGGCATTAAAAAATATCCTAGTAAGACAGTTAATATTTTTTCAAAAATCGTGGGTTTTTTGGGGTCAGTTTTAATTTTGTAAAAAATTATTCCAATCACTCCTGAAATAATTAAGCTAAAATAATATGTATTTAGATTTAGATATAAATTAAAATAATATGAATAAATAATATTAAAAAAAGAAAAGAAAGAAATTACTATAAAAAAAAAACTTAAGTATTTTACTCTAAAAGATGACATTTAATTAAATAGAACTAATTCTAAAAATATTTTCTACTACAGAAATTGAATCTTTCTTTGCTAAGAAAACAACTTTATCCTCTTTTTGAAAAACAAAATTTGACCGAGGTATAATAACTTTATTTTCTCTTAATACAGCACCTATTCTTATTTCTTCAGGTAAGTTAGAATTTTTTAATTCTTTATTAATAAGTTCAGACGTTTCTATAATTTCAGCTTCAATTACTTCATATTCACCATTCATAATTGTATAAGCTGTTTCAATTGTACCTTTGTGAATATGTTTTAAAATACTAGATACAGTATTCATTCGAGGGTCTATAAGATCATCAATTTTTAAAGAATTTTGTAACAGAGAATAATTTGGCTTATTAATTAGAGCCATTGTTCTTTTATCTTCTACATCTTTTTCATCTTTTGCAAATTTTTCAACAAGAACACTTACCATCAAATTATCTTCGTCATCATTTGTTAAAGCAAGAACTGTTTCTGCTTCTTGTAAATTAGCCTCTACAAGAA
>CABZPD010000042.1 GCA_902527415.1 uncultured Pelagibacteraceae bacterium
CACCAGGAAGTAAAAGTATTTTTCTTTTTTTTACTTTAATCATTAAATACCCAAGGCTTTTCGTTTTTTAAATTTGTTTCAAACTTTTCTATTTTTTCTGATTTTTTTAGCGATAAAGCGATATCATCAAGTCCTTCTAACAAACATTTTTTCTTAAATGGATCAACTTCAAATTTTAGCTCATTATTTCCATAAACTATTTTTTCCTCTTGCAGATCAATAGAAATTTCTTCTTGTCTATTTGCGTATTCAGATAGCTCTTTTATTTTTTCTTCTTCAAGGATTATAGGCAAAATTCCATTTTTAAAACAATTACTAAAAAAAATATCTGCATAACTTGAACTTATTACACAAGTAATTCCAAAATCTAATAAAGCCCAAGGAGCATGTTCTCTTGATGAACCACATCCAAAGTTTTTTCCAGCAATTAAAATTTTAGATTGATTAAATGGATCTTTGTTTAACACAAAATCATTTATTTCTTTGCCTTGATCATCATATCTCATTTCAAAAAACAAATTTTTTCCGAGGCCAGTTCTTTTGATAGTTTTTAAAAACTGTTTTGGAATTATCATGTCTGTATCGATATTTACAATTGGTAAATAAGCTGGAATACTTTTTAATTTATTAAATTTTTGCATTTAATTTTGATACTTTCTGACATCATCTAAATTACCTGAAATTGCAGCTGCTGCAGCCATTCCTGGACTAACCAGATGGGTTCTACCACCTCTACCTTGTCTTCCCTCAAAATTTCTATTCGATGTAGAGGCGCATCTTTCTTCTGGCTTTAATTTATCGGCATTCATCGCTAAACACATAGAGCAACCTGGTTCTCTCCATTCAAACCCTGAGCTAACAAAAATTTTATCTAGTCCTTCTTGCTCTGCTTGTTCTTTAACTAAGCCTGAGCCTGGAACTACTATTGCATTAACATGCGATGATACTTTTTTATCTTTTACGATTTTTGCTGCTTCTCTCAAATCCTCTATTCTGCCATTAGTACAACTACCAATAAATACTTTATCTATTTTTATTTCTGTGGCTGCCATGTCAGGTTTTAAACCCATATACTTTAAAGCTCTTTCAATTGAATTTTTTTTATCTTCATCAGTCTCATTATTCGGATTTGGAACTTTTCCATCAATTGTTATTACATCTTGTGGTGACGTACCCCATGTAATCATGGGTAAAATTTCATTTGCGTTAAGGCTAATTTCTTTATCAAAACTAGCATCAGCGTCTGTTTTTAAAGTTTCCCAATAGTTCAAAGCTTTATCCCAATTTTCACCTTTTGGAGACATTGGTTTTCCTTTTAAATATTCAAAAATTTTTTCATCTGGTGCAATTAACCCTGCTCTTGCACCACCTTCAATTGTCATATTGCAAATAGTCATTCTTTGTTCAACACTTAAAGATCTTATTAAATCTCCAGCATATTCCACAACAGATCCTGTACCACCTGCTGTACCTATTTTTCCAATTATTTGAAGTATTACATCTTTAGAAGTAACTCCTAAAGGAAGTTCACCATTAACATTAATTCTAAAATTTTTTGCTTTCTTCTGAACTAGTGTTTGGGTTGCTAAAACATGTTCAACTTCTGAAGTTCCTATTCCAAATGCTAAAGCACCAAATGCTCCATGCGTTGCAGTATGACTGTCTCCACAAACAATAACTGTACCTGGTTGAGTAAAACCTTGTTCAGGTCCTATGATATGAACGATACCTTGCCTCTTATCATCCATACCAAATAACTGAACACCGAATTCTTTACAATTTGCCTCTAAAGTATCTACTTGAATTTTTGACTCTTCATCTGAAATACCTTTTGATCTGTCAGTTGTTGGAACATTATGATCTGCAACTGCTAAAGTTAAATTTGGGTGCCTAACTTTTCTATTAGAATTTCTTAATCCTTCAAAAGCTTGGGGGCTTGTCACCTCATGAATTAAATGTCTATCTACAAAAAGTAAAGATGTGCCATCATCTTGTTGATCAACTAGATGATCGTTCCAAATTTTATCGTATAATGTTGTAGACATTGAAAAAAAAATTATTTTTTTTCTGTAGAGCTTTCTGATTTTTGTTCTTCTTTAGGAGCCTCTGCTGCTGGAGCCACCTCTTCTTTAGGTGCTGCTTCTGCTTTTGGAGCCTCTTCTTTAGTTGCTTCAACTGCAGGAGCTACATTTTCCTCTGTAACTGTTTCTGGTTTTGCCTCAATATCAATACCAATTTTTTTTCTAATTTTTTCTGCAATTCTTGCCGATTTACCTGTTCTATCTCTAAGATAATAAAGTTTTGCTCTTCTTACTTTACCAGATCTAATAACTTTAATTGAATCAATCAATGTTCCAAATAAAGGGAAAGTTCTTTCAACACCCTCACCAAAGGAAATTTTTCTAACAGTAAAAGATGAGTTTAGATCTCTGCTTTTTTTAGCAATACACACTCCCTCAAAATATTGAATTCTTTCTTTTTTACCCTCGGTAATTCTCACACCAACTTTAACAACGTCTCCAGGATAAAATTCTGGAATTTTTTTCTCCGAAAGAATTTTGTTAACGTTATGCTGGTTTATTTCTTCAATTGTTTTCATGTTAATATTTATCAAATTAATTCTTCTTATATTTTTCCCATAAATCTGGTCTTCGGACGCGTGTTATAGCCTCAGATTGAGATAAACGCCAGTCTTTAATTTTATTATGATCACCTGATAATAGTACGTCTGGCACAGCTTTTTCCTCCCAAATTTGAGGTTTTGTATACTGAGGGTACTCCAGAAGACCATTTTCAAAGGTTTCATCTAATTTAGAGTTTTCATTTCCTAATACACCTGGTAGCAATCTTAAAATACTATCTATAACCACATATGCTGCTGACTCCCCGCCAGACAAAACATAATCTCCAATACTAATTTCCTCAATATTTCTTGTTGAAAGTATTCTTTCGTCAACACCTTCAAAATGACCACAAATTAAAGACAGAGATTTTTCAATGGCCAGCTCTTTTGCTAAATTTTGATCAAATTTTTTTCCTTTTGGTGACAAGTATAGGACTCTCTCACCCTCATTTTTATTTTCATCTAAAGACTTTGCAAGAACATCTGCTTTTAACAACATCCCTGAACCACCCCCATAAGGTGTATCATCTACTGTTTTATGTTTGTCGTCAGCTGCATCTCTTATGTTTACAACTTTAAGTTTCCATAAATTATTTAATAAAGCTTTTCCATAAAGTCCTTTAGATAAAGGACCAGGAAAAACCTCTGGATAAAGTGTAAACACTTGAGCTTGCCACATAAATAATCTTTAAATTATTTTTTTTCCTCTGCTGGAGCTTCTTCTGCTTTTGGAGCTTCTTCCTTAGGAGCTGCTTCTGCTGCTGGAGCTGCTTCTGCTTTTGGAGCTTCTTTATTATCCTCTTCTTTTT
>CABZPD010000043.1 GCA_902527415.1 uncultured Pelagibacteraceae bacterium
GAAATGGGTCATTGTATAATTAAATTTATTAATGGCGATACTGCAATTACTTATTATGAAATTAAGTTGGGTTATTCTATGGATGGTACGTTTAAATGTATAAGCGGTACTGGAAGATATGAAGGTATAGAGTGTAGTGGTACAACTGGCTATACACAAATGAAAACAGCCCTTGAAGGAAAAGTTCACTCAACAAATTATTTAAAGGGAACTTATACTTTAAAAAAATAGCTCAAACTCTATATTAACAAAAAAAGGAGGAAGAATGAAAGATATACTAGTAGTAGGAAAACTTAAAGAAGGAACCTTTGAAAAATTTATGGGTTTCATGCAGTCAGATGAAGGTATGGCTGAAAGAAAAAAAGTTGCAGATGTTACTAAAACAATTGCAAGTGTTTCACCAGATAAATCAACTGTAATGTTTAAAATTGTAGTTCATGACATGGCAGCACTTCACTCATTTATGGATGGATCAAATCCAGTTTCAAAACCTGTATTTGATGAAGTAATGGCTGGATATGAAATTTACGAATTAGCTAAAGTATAAGTCAAAGAGAGACTCCACATGTTGGATTAACTCTGCTAGACTTTAATTATTAAATTTAGTAACAGGAGAAAAAATGTCTATATTAGAAAAATATAGTGCTGCATTGAAAAATAAAGATGAAGCTGCAATGAATGAACTTTTGCATGATGATTTTAAATTCACAATGCATAAGTCAGGAAATGTTTTAACTAAAAGTGATGTTATCAAATGGGCAATGAGTGGTGATATTAATCAAGATAAGGTTAGAATTGTTTATGAAAATGACGAAGTTGGTATTCATCATGCCTTTGTAACTTTTAATGATGGAAATGTTGAGGCAGTAATGGCAGTTTATAAATATGACAATGGAAAAATTGTCAGTTTAGAAACTGGTGCTACACCAATGCCAAAATAAGTGAGTGAAATTGATTTTTATTTTTCGATAGGAAGCACATACACCTATCTATCCGTAACTAGAATACTTGATGTTGAAAAACAACATCAAGTAAAATTTAATTGGAAACCTTTTTCAGTAAGAGCAATCATGAAGGAGATGAACAATATTCCATTTCCAAAGGATAAAATGAATAAAGTTAATTACATGTGGAGAGATATTGAAAGAAGAGCTGAAGGTTACGGTTTTTTTGCCAAAACACCAGTGCCCTATCCATTATCAGAATTTGATTTAGCTAACCAAATTGCAATCCTTGGTTTTGAAAAAGGTTGGGGAGAAAAATTTGTTATTCTTACTTATAAGAAATGGTTTCAGGAAGGTAAAGAACCAGCGATCGAACCTAGTATTTCTGAAGTTTGTTCAGAATTAAAATTGAATAAAGATGAAATTGTCTCTGAATCAAAATCATCAGATATAGAAACAAAATATAATGAAAACACAAACTCAGCTCGTGAAAATAAAATATTTGGTAGCCCATCTTTTATTGTAAAAAATGAACTCTTTTGGGGAGATGATAGAATGGAAGATGCAATTAAATGGTCTCTTAAATAATTCTATATATTCTCCCTAAATTCATTTAGAGTCTGAATATGAGTCTTGTAACTTCATATTTATTTTTAGGTGTAGCTGTTTTCTTAGGAGTTACCTCAAATAGTTTTGCTAAAAGTGCTGAAGGCTTTACTCTTCTTTTTCCAAGTATAATTACTGCAATTACAATTGTACTATGCATGTATGCTCTTTCATTGGTAATGAAAAATATTCCAATGGGAATAACTTATGCTTCCTTTGCAGGTTTAACAATTATAGCAACTGTTGTTGTGGGTATAATTAGATTTAATCAAGTGCCTAAT
The DNA here is from genome assembly GCA_902527415.1 of uncultured Pelagibacteraceae bacterium. Lineage (GTDB taxonomy): Bacteria > Pseudomonadota > Alphaproteobacteria > Pelagibacterales > Pelagibacteraceae > Pelagibacter. The sequence continues at coordinate 1,832 of CABZPD010000043.1, forward strand.
TTATATTCATTAATTGGTTTAGCTTTTATTATTGTTGGTGTTTTAATGGTTAACCTGTTAGGTAATAATTAATAATGATTAATAAAAAATATGCACAACCTTTATTTATGATTTTAATGTCCTTAGGCATGAGTGTCATTATGAGCGGTGTTGTTGTAGCCGTGAATACAGGTGTGTCGGATGGTTTCTTTTTTAGGTGGGGATATTCTATAATGTTTGCTTATCCTATTGCTTTAATTGCTGCATTTACATTAGCTCCTTTAATGAGACCATTAGTTAATAAAATTGCATCAAAAGAATAATTATGAAACCTTTATTAGGATATTTATTTTTAGCTATTGGTATTTCATTTGGTATCGCTTCAAATAGTTTGGCTAAAATTTCTGAGGGATTTACCAAACTAACACCATCTGTTTTATGTATTTTATTTATGTGTATTACGATGTTTTCAATTGCAAAAGCAATGCACGCTCTTCCAGTTGGTTTTGCTTACGCAACATATAGCGGGTTAACTGTAACTGGGGTTGTTCTTTTTGCAGTATTAAAATTTAATCAAGTACCTAATCTTTATGGAATAATTGGAATTATTTTAATTATTATTGGCGTAATAATGGTTAATTATCTTGGACGACTGAACTGATACTTTTTTAAAATCTCCGGAAGCTCATGCCTTCCATCTTCATTTAATGGTAATTCGTATTCATCAACCACTGTACTAGTATCTAAAGATGAATATAAATGAGGATACATATCTCCATTAGATGCCTGCTCCCACAATAAATGTTCAAGCTTAAAAGCATTTACTCTTAACAAAACTAGATTTTCTTTTTTAGGATAATGTTTATTTAAAGTTTCTTCTACCTGATCTTCTTCTGAAAAGTGAATATATCCATCTTTAAGGTCTTTTTCTGATCCACCATAAGTTCCAGATTGTTTAGCCTTTTGCCACTCATCTTTATCTATAACTTTGAAAATAAATTCTAAATTCATTTTACCAAGAAGAATTTGGACCTTTTAAGAATTCTATTTCTTCTTCAGTAGACTCTCGTCCTAAAATTTCATTTCTATGAGGATATCTATGAAATTGTCTAATTGCTTTTGTATGATCTTGCCAAAATTTTTTTATTTCATTATATCCTTCGTGTTCTCTTAAATATTTGTTTAATAAGTAATAGGCCATTTCATGATCACTGATTTCCTCACTATGAATTAAAGGTAGCAACATAAAAAATCTTTGATTTACATTCATAGCTTCTAGATAACCTGAATAAACTGCATCGTTTACAATTAATCTGGTTTTTTTATCTTGAGCAAAAGCTTTTTTGTCATTTCTAAACATATTTCTTGAAAACTGATCAAATAAAATAACTAACGCCAGACAACTCATGGGGTTATCTTGCCAATCATCATATTCATTTTGACAAGCAAGTTCGTAGTCTTTTAAAAAATTATCTTTTATTTTTTGATCAAACTTTTCATCTTTTTTAAATCGCATTTCAGTAGGAGTTTCTTTAAACCAAAAATCTAGAATTACTTGTGCTCGTTCTGGTATCA
>CABZPD010000044.1 GCA_902527415.1 uncultured Pelagibacteraceae bacterium
CTAATAAACTTGCTTCAGAATTTTTATCAATTACTGTGAAAATTGTTTTTGCTTTTTCAATTATTTTTTTATCACCGTCGTACCTAATTAGATCATCATCCCATACACCAGATTTTTTATTAATTTCTCCTTGACATATAGCTAAATAAGTTTTGTGTACTTTTCTTAGTCTAAATAAAGAAGTAAGCAATTGAGCACTCTCTCTGTTTTTAGCCATAATGAAAACTCCAGAAGTATCTTTATCTAATCTATGGACAGAATATGGTTTTGTTCCTTCAAAAATTTCACTTTTAGCAAAAATATCAACTAGATTTTTTTTTGATTTAGTTCCACCTTGAACCGATATGCCTGATGCTTTGTTTAAAACTACAAAATTGTCATTGTCGTCAATAATTTGATCTTCATTTGATTTTATAATTTCTTTTGATGGTAAAAACTTAATTTTTTTTTGTTGAATTGTTTCTTCAAATTCAATGTTGAATGTATTTATTTCATCTTTTGTTTTTACTTTAAAAGAACTTTTAACTTTCTTTCTATTGAGTTTTATTTTTCCTGTTCTTAAGTATTTCTCTACAAGGCCTTGTGGAATTTTGCCAATTTTTAATCTTAACCATCTGTCCAAACGCATATCATTACACGTTGAATCAACGATGTAAGATTTCTTCATGATTTAAGATTTAAGCTGTAACTTGTTTCTCTTCCGTTTTAGGAGACTCTTTGGTTGTATTCTTTTTTGGCTTATCTACTCTTTTTGCTTCAACGTCTCTATCAACAAATTCAATTATTGCCATTGGAGCATTATCTCCATATCTAAATCCAGCTTTAATTATTCTTGTGTAACCACCTTTTCTATCTTGATATCTTTTAGAAAGTGTTTTTTTAACTTTATTAGCTGATTTAATATCTTGTAGTTTTGAAACTAACATTTTAATCGTCTGTAAAGTTTCTTTTTTACCTAATGTTATTATTTTATCTGCTTGAGGTTTTAAAAATTTAGCTTTTGGCAAAGTAGTTTTAATCTGCTCATACTTAATTAAGGAATTAAGCATATTTTTAAGTAGAGCTTTTCTGTGCTCTGATGTTCTATTTAACTTCTTATTTGCCAAACCATGTCTCATTAAATTGCTTCCTCCAATTTCTTAGACATTTCAGCAATGTTGTCTGGTGGCCAATTAGGAATTTCCATTCCTAAATATAGAGACATACCTGTTAAAACTTCTTTAATTTCATTTAATGATTTTCTTCCAAAATTAGGTGTTCTCAACATTTCACCTTCAGATTTTTGAACTAGATCACCGATATAAATAATATTGTCATTTTTTAAGCAGTTCATTGATCTAACTGATAACTCTAACTCATCTACTTTTCTTAATAAGTTTTTGTTAAATTCAGGTTCAGTAGAAACTTCTTTTACAGGAGCTTCAACTGGCTCATCAAAGTTTACAAACATTTTAAGCTGATCTTGGAAAATTCTAGCTGAATAAGCTACAGCATCCTCAGCAGAAATTGATCCATTAGTTTCAACTTCCATTATTAATTTATCATAATCTAGTGCTTTACCTTCTCTAGCGGTGCTTACTGAATATGAAACTTTTTTAACTGGACTATAAAGTGAGTCTATAGCAATAAGGCCTAATGGTGGCTCTTCAGGTTTATTTAGTTCTGCAGGAACATATCCTTTACCTGTATTAACATTCATCTCCATATGAAAAGTAGTATTTTCATCTAGATTACAAATAACTAAATCAGGATTTAAAATCTCAACATCTGCAACTGGAGCTATATCTGAAGCTTTAATTTCTCCAGGTCCTTTTGCGTCTAAAATTAATTTTTTTGTACCTTCTGAATTGCTTTTTAATGCTAAAGATTTTACGTTTAAAACAATATCAGTTACATCTTCTCTAACACCTTTAATCGAAGTGAATTCATGTAAAACTCCATCGATTTGAATTGATGTTACAGCAGCTCCTCTTATAGATGATAATAAAATCCTTCTTAGAGAATTTCCTAAAGTTAATCCATAACCTTTTTCTAAAGGCTCAGCTACAATTTTTGCATGTGTTAAGTCATCACTTATTTGAACATCTAATTTAGATGGCTTAATTAATGACTTCCAATTTTTTACATTAACATTTTCGACTTCCATTAAACTCTCCTTTTCTTTGGTGGTCTAGTTCCATTATGAGGCATTGGTGTAGTGTCTTTAATTGACAAAATTTTAAATCCTCTAGCTTGCAACGCTCTTAAAGCTGTTTCTCTTCCTGATCCGGGTCCTTTTACCTCAACCGATAAAGTTTTCATTCCGTACTCAAGAGCTTTCGAAGCTGCAGCATCAGCTGCTATCTGTGCAGCGTAAGGAGTAGATTTTCTTGATCCCTTAAAACCTTTTTGTCCAGCAGATGCCCAAGAAATTACATTTCCATTTGTATCAGCAATAGAGATAATAGTATTATTAAATGTTGATTGCACATATGCAATTCCATTTAAAATATTTTTTTTAACTTTCTTTTTTTTTGAATAAGAACTTTTTACACTTTTCTTAGTAGACTTTTCTACCTTCTGATCTTTATTCTCAACCTTATCAGTTTTAGCCATGATTATTTTTTGGTTGGTGTTAATTTTTTTCCAGCAATAGCGATTGCTTTACCTTTTCTTGTCCTTGCATTACATCTGGTTCTTTGTCCTCTAACAGGTAATTTTTTTCTATGTCTTGTTCCTCTATAACAGGCTAGATCAATTAATCTTTTAATGCTTAATGAATAATCTCTCCTTAAATCACCTTCTACTTTAAAGTTTTGATCGATGTACTCTCTAATTTTTAAAATCTCTTCATCTGTTAATTCATTTACTCTTTTAGCTCTTGGAATTTCTAAAGATGAGCAAATTTGATGAGAGAATTTATCACCAATTCCATAAATATAAGTTAGTCCTATATGAACAAGTTTATTCTGTGGAATGTTTATACCTGCGATACGAGCCATAATTTTTGTGATAAATTGTGCCTTTTATATAAGAAGATTAATCAAAGTCAACGTCTTATACATTGATAAAAACGTCTATTTTCCTTGTTATTTCTTCAATTTCTAATCTTCCATCAATCTCTTTAAAATTTGGATTCTCAGAGTAGAAATTTAGAACTGGTTGGGTTGTTTCCATGTATTTCTCATACCTTGAAACTATCGTATGAGTATCATCATCTGACCTATTTTCTATTATTTTTCTCTTCTCAAGTCTT
>CABZPD010000045.1 GCA_902527415.1 uncultured Pelagibacteraceae bacterium
TTTAAATGCTTCGATAATATTTCACAATTAAAATACTCATAAAGAATAGTTGGTCCATTGACCGGTACAAAACAATATCTTGTTAAATTATGCATATTATAGACACTCATGTTCACAGTATCTAAAGCATAACGAACATTCACTGGATCAAATAGAATACAAGCTTCTAAATTGTTTTTTACTAATTCTTTTCTAACCCTGTCTAAACGATATGATCTTAATTTATCAAAATCAATCTCGTCTTCTCTTAATCTTTTTTTAGTAATAAAATTTTGTCTTGGTTTTATCTCGGGAGCTATTTTTCTACTAAATCTCATAATACCCTATATAATCCTAACCATGCGTTGACATCTTTGCTTGCAATATAGTCGGATTTAAAAAATTCTACTTCTTCCCACTTCTTGCTATCTTTTAGTATATCAATTTTTTTATCAAAACCATACTCTTCATGAATTCCTTCATTAATCGTGAAGCAAATTAAACCACCTAGTTTTGTTATTCTTATAAATTCATCTAATGCATTTGGTTTTACATGCCCAAAAGTAAATGTTCCTACACACATAACTCCACCATAAAAGTTGTCCTCAACCTCTATTGGTTTATTTAAATCAACCTTTACTAATTTTTGATAAAGGTCTTTTGGTACAGTATCTAATAAAGTTTGAGATAAATCGGCTCCATGAAAATTTTCGAACCCATATTTTTTTAATTCAACTCCAACTAGACCTGTTCCACAGCCTGCATCAAAGATTAGTGTGTCTTTATTATCTTCGTGCTTATTGAAAGTTGCTACGGTTTCCTTTGGGCCTGTATAGTTCCAATCAACCATATCTTTATTATACTTATCTTTTTCTCCCCACTCATCGTAGTACCTCATAACTTCATCAGTAGTTTTAAGTTTATAAATTGGAATTTTGTTTCCTACATCTTTTTGTGCCATTAGCTTCTCATTTTTTGACCACTTGGATCATAAAGTGGTTCTTTAATAATTGAGCAATTAAATAAATCTCCATTTATCTCTACTTGAATTTTATTTTCAGAATTAATGTTTTTTTGATCAACAAAAGTAAACGCCACACTTTTATTTACAAAATGAGCAAAACCACCTGAAGTAACGTAACCTATACTTTGATCTCCATTCATAACAGCTTCATTATTTGTTACATCAATATCATTTGTTTCAACAATTAATGGTATGAGTTTATTTGAAGAATTTTCCTTTTGTGCACTTTCTTTACCAATAAACTCTTTATCCCAATTAATAAAAGCATCTAAACCTGTCTCTTTTGCTGTAAAATCTGGTCTATAATCTAATGTCCAAGCTCCCCAATTTTTCTCTAACCTCATTGACATTAATGCTCTTCCGCCAAAGGGTTTGATATTAAATTCTTTTCCAGCTTCCATTAATTCTTCGTAAAGTTTTAATTGATAGTGAGGTGCTACATAAATTTCATATCCGAGTTCGCCAGTAAATGAAATTCTATTTATTATAGCTGGAACTCCACCAACAAACATTCTTCTAGAATCTCTAAACTTAAATTTTTCATTTGAAACATCATCTCTTACAATTTTTTCCAAGACTTTCCTTGAATTTGGTCCTGCAATAGACAAACCATGATACTCATCAGATCTATTAGAATAACTTAAATTAAATTTATCTATGTGACTCTCAAACCAACGTCTATGCATTTCTTGAGCAGCTCCAGAACCAAATACCATAAATTCATTTTCATCTAAACAAGCAACCGTTAAATCACCACATAATTTTCCTCTATACGACAACATTGGAGATAAAGATATTCTTCCTGGTTTTGGAAGTCTTCCAGCCATTATGTGATCTAAAAATTTTCTAGCATCAGGACCTTTGAATTCGTGTTTTGAAAAGTTGGCAACTTCGATTAAACCAACATTTTCTCTTACATTAATAACTTCTTTTGAAACATAGTCATGTGATCTTGATCTTTTAATAGTAGGTTCTTCATGAGCATCTTCTTTATTATTTGCAAACCATAAAACATTTTCTAATCCAAAGCTATCTCCCATAACAGCACCTTGATTTACAAAACGATCATACAGTGCAGTAGTTTTTTGTTTTCTTCCCTTTGGTAAAGTTTCGTTTGGAAAAGTCATAATAAATCTTCGCTCATAATTTTCTGAGGATTTTATTGTTCCATATTGAGGTGATGCATAATCTCCAAATCTTGCAACATCCATTGCCCAAACATCAATTGATGGTTCTCCGTCAATAATCCATTCTGCTATACATTTTCCAACACCACCGCCTTGGCAAAATCCAGCCATAACACCAACAGCAACCCAATAATTTTTCATTCCTGGTACTGGACCAATAAGAGGGCTTCCATCTGGACCAAAAGTAAAAGGTCCATTAACTATATTTTTTATTCCTGCCCGCTCTAATGCTGGCATTCTCTTAAACCCAATTGCCAATCTATCTTCAATGTTATCTAACTTTGGCTCAAGTAACTCATGTCCAAAATTCATTGGTGTGCCTTCAACTTTCCAAGGAGTTGATTTTGGCTCATAAGTTCCAAGCAACATTCCTTTTCCTTCTTGTCTAAAGTAAATATTTCCCTCAAAATCTGTTCCAATTGGTAATCTTTGGTCACCCATTGCTTCAATTTCTGGAATAGGTTCAGTGATCAAATAATGATGCTCCATTGGTTGAACTGGAAGATTAAGCCCAGCTAGTTGACCAACTTCTCTTGCCCAAAGTCCTCCTGCATTAATTACTATTTCAGCATTGATGTTTCCTTTTTCAGTAAAGACATCCCAAGTTCCATCCTCTTTTTGTTTCGTATCCTTAACAACTGTGTGAGTATAATATTTTCCACCATGAACTTTTGCAGCTTTTGCAAAAGCATAAGTAACTCCTGATGGATCAACTTCACCATCAATAGGATCCCATAAAGCTAACAAATATCGAGATGGATCAATTAACGGATGTTTCTTTTTTACTTCTTCTAGAGAAATAAACTCTTGATCAAGCCCCATGTATCTCGCTTTTGATCTTTCTCTCTTTAAATAATCAGCCCACACTTCATTTGAAGCTAAATAAAAACCTCCACTAGGTTTAAAGCCTACAGAATGACCTGACTCTTTTTCAATCTCTTTATATAATCCAATTGTGTAAGCCATCATCCGAGAAATATTTGGATCAGATGAAATCACGTGAACATTTCCCGCTGCGTGCCAA
>CABZPD010000046.1 GCA_902527415.1 uncultured Pelagibacteraceae bacterium
ACTCTGAGTTTGACTTAAATATAAAATTACCTAGTAAGAACAATCAATTAATTAAAAAATTTAAAATTCCTTTATTAGGGACTCATAATATTAAAAATTCTGTAGCTGCAGCAGCATTAGCTTTAACTGTTGGACTACCAATAAATAATATAAAAAAAGGACTTAAAAATTTTAAAGGTGTTCAAAGAAGATTTAATAAAATTTTCAGTTTTAATAATGTAGATTTTTATGATGATTATGCTCATCATCCAACAGAAATCAAAGAAGTGCTGGATGGTGTAAAAAACGTTTATAAAGATTATGAAAAAATATGTATTTTCCAACCGCATAGAATATCAAGATTAAAAGATTTAAAAAAAGAATTTACCTACGCATTTAAAAATGCAGATAAAGTTATCTTGTTTCCAATTTATACTGCTGGAGAAAAATTAAAGCTTGGATTTAGTTATATAAATTTTGCGAAAGAAATAATTAAAAACTCAAGAGTTCAGCTATTTTTATTAGACGATAGATTTCAATTAGCAAAATTTATCAAAGCAAACATATTTGGAAAAAAAATTGTTATAGGAATGGGTGCGGGTACTATTTCGAGCTGGATGCGAGAATTACCTAAATTGTTGTCATGAAAACTGATTTAAAAGAGCTGATTCCAGAATTTAATAACAATTTAAAGTTAGATTACGATCTAAAAAAAAAAAATTGGTTTAACATAGGAGGTAAAACTAAAGCTTTCTATAAGGCAGGTGATTTAAAAGAATTAATTAAGTTTCTTAAAAAAATTCAAGATAAAGAAAAAATATTTATATTAGGAGCTGGTTCTAATACACTTATATCGGATAACAAATTTGATGGAGTTGTAATAAAACTTACTCAAAATTTTAATAATATTTCTTTACATTCTGAAGAAATCATAGTCGCTGGTAGTGCTGTCACAGATAAATCATTATCTGAATTTGCAATGGAAAATAGTTTAGGTGGTTTTGAGTTTCTCTCTTGTATACCAGGAACAATAGGTGGTGGCATTAAAATGAATGCAGGTTGTTTTAACAGAGAATTTAAAGATATTCTAATTTCTATTCAAGCAGTAAATAAATTAGGACAAGTAATTACTATACCTGCAAAAAATATTAACTTTAAATATAGAGATAGCGGATTATCTGAAGATCTTATTTTTCTAAGTGCATCATTTAAAGGTTTTAAGAAAGATAAGAGTATAATAGAGAATGAAATAAGGTTTCTTAAAGAAAAAAAAGAGCAAGCACAACCAACAAAAATTAGAACCAGTGGTAGCACATTTAAAAACCCTATAGATCAATCTGATAAAAAAGTTTGGCAATTAATTAAACAGTCTGTGCCGTTAGAAAAATCATTTGGAGATGCATCAATTTCTCAAAAACACTGTAATTTTTTTGTAAATAAAGGTAATGCTAAGTTTGAGGATATGAAAAAATTGATTAATTTTGTTTCTGAAAGTGTATTTAAGAAGACAGGAATTAAACTAGAAACTGAAATAAAAATATTAGAATAAGTTGAAAAAAAAAATATTAATTATATCAGGTGGGATATCAAAGGAGAGACTAATCAGTCTTGATACAGGGCAACAGGTTGCCAAGGAGCTTAAAAAAAAACGGATATAGAGTTAAAATCACTGAACCGGATAATAATTTAGAAAAAAGTATTAAATTTTTTAAACCAAATGTAATTTTTAATGCATTGCATGGCCAATTTGGTGAGGATGGTTTTATTCAAACTATTCTAGAGAGGTTTAAAATTCCCTATACACATTCAGGTGTAATTGCATCGTCTATTGCAATGGACAAGGAAATTTCAAAAAAAATATTTATTAAAAATAAAATAAATACACCGAAATTTTTGACTTATTCTTACGATATTAAAAATGAAGATTTAATTAAAAAAATAAAAAAAAAATTAAGATTTCCAGTAGTGGCAAAGCCTTTAAATGAGGGTTCCAGTGTTAACGTATATATTTGTAATGAAAAAAATATAATTAAAATTCTTAATTCAATAAAACAATATAAAAAAGTTATGATTGAAGAATTTATTGGTGGAAGGGAAATACAAGTTGCAATAATGGGAAATAAAAAACTAGGAGCAATAGAATTAAAACCAAAAAGAAAATTTTACGATTATCAAGCAAAATATGATTTAAATGCAAAGACCAAGCACATCATCCCTGTAGATTTACCTCAACTTAAATTTAATCAATTAATGAATTTAGCTTTTAAGGCACATAAAGTGATAGGTTGTAGAGGTGTGACAAGGTCAGATTTTAAATATTTTGAGGGAGATTTTTATTTATTAGAAATTAATACCCAACCAGGAATGACTAAATTATCACTTGTACCTGAGATAGCTTCATATAGTGGAATAACTTTTATTAAATTAATTGAATGGATGTTGAAAGATGCATCAAAGAAAAAGTAAAAAAGTATTAATTTATTTTTTTTTACTTATACTAGTTTCTTCTATAGGTAACAAATCAATAAACAATTTAAAATTAAATAAAATTCAAGAAATAATTATCTCAGGATTAAATGAAAATGATAATCAAAAACTTTTGAATGAAATTCAAAATCTTAGTATAGATAATATTTTTTCTATTAATAAAAGTGAAATTTTAAAATTAATAAATGCAAATTCATTAATTGAAACATATGAAGTATTTAAAAAATATCCATCAACAATAAATATAAAAGTTGTGAAAACTAATTTTTTCGCAAAAATAAATAATGAAGGGAAAATATTTTTAATTGGGTCAAATGGTAAGCTTACATTAAATAAATCAGATTATAGTGAGTTACCATATATTTTTGGAAAACCAAATATAAATGAATTTCTCAAATTTAAAAAAATTATAGATAAGTCTAAATTTTCATACACTCAAATTAAAGATTTGTATTTTTTTCCATCAAATAGATGGGACTTAAAACTTAAAGATGATACTTTATTAAAACTACCAAATAAATTTACATATGAAACATTAGATTATTTATATGAATTTTTAGAAAATTATAAGGGAGAGAGCTTTAATATTGTTGATGCTAGAATAAAAAATCAGATCATTTTGAATGAATAAAGATTTAGAATTACAGAATTA
>CABZPD010000047.1 GCA_902527415.1 uncultured Pelagibacteraceae bacterium
CATTTTCTTTTTTTTACATCTTCAGCTGCAATCATTTCTAAATTATGTGCAGTAAAAGTATCAGCTATTTCTGTAATTCTTTCTGTTATTCCTCCTTCATATTCACCAATCCATGAAGGCAATGCACCGTGGTTCATTATATGACCTGGTCCTAAAATATTTGAAGCTTGCGTTGTTGTTCCGCCGATTACCTTTTCATTTCCAACAATACTTTGAATTATTGCTTCATGACCAATTCCATTTTGAAATGACATGAAGACTGTTTTTTCACCAATAATATTTTTAATACTATTTAATGCTGGTTCTAATGCAGTTGCTTTACACATAACAATCACTGCATCCATTTTATCTAACGATGATGGATCTGAAGTAGCTTTTACTTTAATTATACGATCTCCTCCATGACCATCCATTTTCAAACCATCTTTGTTAATTGCATCTACATGTTCTTTCCAAACGTCAATTAAAGTTACATTTAAACCTTTTTCAGCTAGCAATCCTCCAAACAGGCATCCCATAGCACCTGCACCTAATACGGCTACATTTAAATCTTTATTTATCATCGTTACCTTTTTTTAAATTATTTATGTATAGAAATTATATATATTATCTATAGACAATATGCAAAATAAATTATAGCTTATTAGCACCATGCAATTAAAAATAGAAAAAGGAACTTTCACAAATCACTCATTGGAAGATATAGCGAGTGCATTAAAAAAAGGACTTTCAGAAAATTTTAAAAATGTTGAAGTAGAAGTTGTAGATTGTCCTAATCTTCGAGAGTGGGATTGTCCATCTGAAGGAATAAGCGGTAACCAAAAAATCATAGATGTTGGTGGAGAGCCATACATGCATGATCCTAATTTTATTGGAGCAGAATTTGATTACGAAGAAATTTCAAAAATGATCGGATCAGAAAAATCTTATGCTTTAGGTGCAGGATCTGGTGCAATGTCGTGTTTGGATGGTCACTGCGGTGAATTAGTAATTAATGAAAATTTAATTACTGATGAGTCCAGATCTATAATTGCAAGAGTAAGTCCTGATAAAAAATGTATTGTTGAAAAATATAGTGCAAGAAAACATGGTGGACTTGGAAACATTTATTATACTGATGGTAAACAAGGAAAAGTCATTAAAATAAAAATCAAAGGAAGATCAGGAGATCAAGGTTCATTGCCACAAGCAATGAGGTCTTCATTGTCAAATAATTTAAATCTAAAAGTAAATGAACAGATTGCTCTTGCAGGTGTATTTAGAATTCTAGAGGGAAAAGTAAGGTCTCATGTTCAACCAGATTATAAAGACATCAAACATGAATACTATGATCCAAAACAAATGAAGTGTGTAAAAGATTTTCTTCAATTTTATGAACCTGTTGGTCCAAAGTTACAGTGTTATACAGTTCTTTGGACTGGAGATCCTACAGGAGGGGAATTAAATTTAAGAGAGTCTGGTGAACATACTCACTTTCATTCTTATGAACATGATAAAGACGCTGGACATTATCATTTTGATGTCACACCTGAAGAAATAGAATATGAAGGTTATTTTAATACTGCTACTGAAGTACATAGAGTAAATAACATTTATAAAGAACTATTGAGTAAAAATAGTATTGAATAGAAAACTCAATGAGTTTAAATTTATTTAAATGAAAAGACAGTTCAAGTATCCTAAGCACTTTGAAGAACAAAAAAAAATTCCAAAACTTACTCAAAAAAGAATTCAATTAGCAGAAATATCACTTGGAGATTTTGAAGGAAGATTAGCCAACGAGTTATTGAATTGGTTTTCTTTAACCCCACAACATTGGATAATGTTGCATATGGTGATGCTTGCTTATTACAAAAATAAATCAATTACAAAAAATCAATTACTTAAAGTGATCGAGAAATCATACTTAACCTCAAATGTTTATATCGATACTGCAATTAAAAAAGGTTATTTTAGAATTATAAGAAATGAGCGAGATAAAAGATCTATATTTATATTACCTTCAGTAATTACCATTAAAACCTTCGAGGAATTTATTGATAGGAGAGATATTCTTTATAAAGGTGTTAAATAATGAAAAATATCTATACATGGGCTGCTAAACCGGCAAAACGAACTTTGACTGTTGGGGATTTAAAAGCAGCAAAAGGAAAAAGAAAGTTTACACAAGTTACAGCGAACAGTGTTGAAGAATCTGAGGCAGCTGAAAAGGCAGGATTTGATATGATTATATCAAATGCAAAAAATGTAATAACTGTAAGAGAAGGTTCAAAAAATTTATTTTTAACAGCTGCTTTAGTTTTAAATGAGTTTGTAACAGCAGAAGATATTATGCGTGGAGCTTTTAAAGCATTGGAGAATGGTGCGGATGCAGTTATGACACCAAGAAGTATGGATATAGTTGAAATGCTGGCCAAGGAAGATGTTCCAGTAATGGGGCATTTAGGCTTAGTTCCAAGAAAGTCTACTTGGATTGGTGGCTTAAGAGCAGTGGGCAAAACTGCTGATGAGGCTTACGAACTTTTTCAAAAGTTTAAAAGATTAGAAGATGCAGGTGCTTTTTCGGCTGAGTGTGAAGTAATACCTGAAAATGTAATGGGTGAAATATCAAAGCGTACAGATATAGTTACTGTTTCATTAGGCTCAGGTAAAAACGCTGATGTAATGTATTTATTTATGGAAGATATCTGTGGCGATAAAGAAAATCCCCCAAGACATTCAAAAGCATATGGAAATTTATTGAAACTTAGAAATGAAATAAAACTAGAAAGAGTAAAAGCTCTTAAGGCATTTAAAAAAGATTCAATGAATGGAAAATTTCCAGGAAAAAAACAATCGTCTAATCTAGAAAAAAAACAATT
>CABZPD010000048.1 GCA_902527415.1 uncultured Pelagibacteraceae bacterium
ACTAAACCTCCTGCTGCAGTAACAGCAATATCTGTTGGTTCAGAGTTTCTGTAAATTGCACCAATTACCTGAACATAACTTGGAACTTCCTGATTTGTTGGTGCACTCTCTTTATCTATATGTTCATTCCAAGATTTGAGTTCAGTTTGAGATTTTTTATTCCATTCTTCTCCAGCTTTCCAACTACCTAACGCTTGTGAAAGTTCAATTAATGAAACTTTAGCATCTCCAATGACCGCTTGCGCTAAATGTTTGTTAGCATCAAATCTTGATACATTTATTGAAACTAGTTTAAAATTTTCATTTTCAAAATTTGCCCATGAACCAGTTGTAAAATCTGCAAGTTTCGTTCCAACTGCAATTGCTAAATCTGTTTCTTTTGCTAATGTATTTGTATTTTTTCCACCTAAACCGCCAATCTGGCCTGCAAAATGAGAATGATCTCTTTTCATTGTAGAATATCCCATTACAGTTTGAGTGACTGGTATATTATGTTTAATCGCAAATTGACTTAACTCATCCATTGCATCTGAGTAAAAAACTCCACCACCAGAAATTATAATTGGATTTTTTGATGACTTAATTTTTTCTGCTGCCTCTTTGATTTGAAATTCATCTGGTCTTGGTCTTCTGATCGTGTGGACTCTTTCATTGAAAAATTCTTCAGGATAATCAAAAGTTTGACCTTGTATATCTTGACTTAAAGCGATACATGCAGGCCCACAATCAGCAGGATCTAACATTGTTTGAACTGCTGCCGGAAATGATTGAATAATCTGCTCTGGTCTGGTTATTCGATCAAAATATCTTGTAACTGGTTTAAATGCATCGTTAGCTGTTATTCCTGGGTTGTTAAAATGCTCAACTTGTTGCAATACTGGATCTGGCATTCTATTTGCATAAGTGTCTCCAGGTAAAAATAAAATTGGCAATCTGTTACTCATAGCAACTGCAGCAGCTGTCACCATATTTGTTGCCCCAGGCCCAACAGAAGATGTTGCTACAAAAATTTGTTGTCTTCTTTTTGCTCTAGCATAGCCAATTCCTGTAAGGGCCATATTTTGTTCGTGATGCCCTCTATATGTTGGAAGTTCTTTTTGATTTTCCTCTAGTGCTTGACCTAAGCAAGCTACATTTCCATGTCCAAAAATTCCAAAGACACCTGGAAATAAAGGTTCTTTTTTACCGTTAATTAATATTTTCTGAGCAATTAAATATTTAACTATCGCATGAGCACATGTGAGGGTAATTTTTTTCATAAATATGTTTATCTTTTAATATGTATAATGTTTATATATAATTCTATTTATAAATTAAAAAACCTAATTAAGTAAACTTAAAAATAAATTCTATGTACGAAAAATTTGGACAATTCATTGACGGTAAATGGCAACAAGCTGAAAAAAAAGAAACTTACGACGTAATCAACCCTGCAACAGAAGAAGTAATTGGAAAAGCATCAAAAGCTTCATCTATTGAAGTACAAAAAGCATTAAAGTCTGCAGAAAAAGGTTTGGAAGTTTGGAAAAACACTGCACCATGGCAAAGAGCTTACGTGCTTAGAAAAATTGCAGACATGATGAGAGAAAAAAAAGATGTTATTGCAAAATGGTTAACTCTTGAAGTTGGAAAGCCTCTTGCAGAAGCAGTTGGTGAAGTTGGTGGTGGAGCTGATATTTTTGAATGGAATGCTGAAGAAACAAAAAGAATTTATGGACAAACACAACAAAGTAGATTTCCAGATACTAGAGTTCATGTTTATTATCAACCTGTAGGAGTTGTTGCAGCTTTAGTTCCTTGGAATTTTCCAATAGTTTTAGCCTCTAGAAAAATTTCTACTGCCCTAGCTGCAGGATGTTCTGTAATTTGTAAGCCAGACGTAATTACTCCTGGTGCTGTAATGGAATTAGTAAACATTTGTAAAGAAGCTGGAGTACCTGATGGTGTTGTTAGTCTTTTGTCAGGTGATCCTGCTGAAATATCAAATGAATTAATGGAGTCTGATATAATTAAAAAAGTTTCAGTTACTGGATCAACTAGAGTTGGTAAAATTATTTTAAAAAAAGCAGCTGATAAAGTCCAAAGAGTTACTATGGAGCTAAGCGGACACTCTCCTTTTATTGTATGTGAAGATGTAGATATGAACAAAGTAGCTGATATAGCAATAACTGGTAAATTTAGGAATAACGGTCAGGTCTGTATTTCTCCTAATAGATTTTATATCCAAGAAAACAGAAAAGAGGATTTTGTTAATGCTTTTATTGAAAGAGCAAAAAAATTAAAAATTGGAAACGGTATGGACGAAGGTGTAGATCTTGGACCTTTAACTACCGCTAAAAGATTGGAAGAAATAGAAAAACTAGTTGAAACTACTAAAAAAGAAGGAGCAAAAGTATTAATGGGTGGACAAAGACCTTCTGGATTCAACAAGGGATACTATTATGAACCAACAGTCTTTGATGATGTTAAAGATAATTTTACAATTATGAGAGAAGAGCCTTTCGGTCCACTAGTTCCAATTTTAACTTTTAAAACTTTTGATGAAGTAATTGAAAGAGCAAATGATAATGACTTAGGATTATGTAGTTATTTATACACTAACTCTATGGATAAAGCTCACATTGGATCTGAAAAATTAGAGTCTGGTTGTGTTGCAGTGAATACTGGAGTTGTTGCTATTGCTGAGGCACCTTTTGGA
>CABZPD010000049.1 GCA_902527415.1 uncultured Pelagibacteraceae bacterium
ATGGGTGGAACATGTTATGAAGTAATCATGGCTTACGCATTTAATGCTCCAACCTTATGGAATTTTGATTTTAGTTTACAAATGTATGGAGCGATATTTATGATGGCTGGAGCTTATACTTTAGCAACAGAGGCTCACGTTAGAGGGGATGTTATTTACAGGTTGTTCCCAACTAAAGTTCAAGGATGGATTGATTTAATATTATATTTCATCTTCTTTTTTCCAGGGGTAATTGCACTTGCATTTTATGGATATGAATATGCAGCTAAAGCATGGATGGTGAAAGAAACAAGTTGGAATAGTCCAGCACAAATTCAAATTTATATGGCAAAATCATTAATACCTTTATCAGGGATACTTCTTACTCTCCAAGGAATTAGTGAAGTTTTTAGAGCAATTATTTGCATTAGAACAGGACATTGGCCAGAGAGAGATGCTGGTGCAGAAGAAACAGAGAAAATTTTAATGAGAAAATCTAAAGAGGAAGAAAATATAGATGTTGTTTAGTCTAACAAATCCAGAAATTGCAATTTTAATGATGGTGATATTTTTGTTTGCTGTATTACTAGGATTTCCTATTGCATTTACTTTAATGGCAATGGGTTTAGGATTTGGGTATTATGCATATTTTGATCCGTCAAGAATGGATCATCTATTAGATAATAGGATATTTAATTTATTTGTTTCAAATACCTATTCTGTCATGGATAACCATGTCCTCACCGCCGTGCCTTTATTTTTATTTATGGGCTATTTAGTTGAAAGAGCAGGTATAGTTGCAAGATTGTTTTATGCCATAAGACTTGCATCTCATTCGCTACCAGCTTCGATGGCTGTAGCTGCCCTTGTTACTTGCACTTTATTCTCTACAGCAACAGGTATAATAGGAGCAGTAGTGACTTTAATGGGTTTGCTTGCTTGGCCTGCAATGGTGAAGGCTGGTTATGATAAAAAATTTGCATCTGGAGTAATATGTGCTGGAGGCTGTTTAGGAATTTTAATTCCCCCTAGTATTATGCTTATTGTTTATGCAGTAATTGCTCAGTTATCACCATTAAGATTATTTGCTGCAGCAATATTTCCTGGTTTGATGTTAGCGGGTTTATATATTTTATATGCAATCATTTTGGCTTATTTTAACCCATCAGTTGCACCCAAGCCTCCTAAAGAAGAAATCCCTCCAAGATCAGTGATCTTAAAAGAAGTTTTAGTTTCATTCTTACCATTATTTTCATTAATTATTTTAGTATTAGGAAGTATTCTTGCTGGTTTGGCTACTCCTGCAGAAGCAGCAGGTGTTGGAGCTTTTGGAGCATTAGTTTTATCTTTCTTTTATAAATCTCTAAAATGGAAAAATTTTAAAGAGTCTGTCTTTCTAACCGCAAAAACTACTGCAATGATTATGTGGTTGTTTATTGGATCTTGGACGTTTGCATCAGTATTTTCATATTTAGGAGGACATGAAGTATTTGAGCATTTTTTTAAATCAATGGATATACAGCCTTGGCAATTTTTAGTAATTACACAAATTATAATTTTCTTATTAGGTTGGCCATTAGAGTGGACTGAAATATTAATTATATTTGTTCCAATATTTTTACCTTTAGTAGAATTTTTTGGAGTTAACCCTTATTTTTTTGCTATGTTAATTGCGTTAAATTTACAAACATCATTTTTAACGCCCCCCATGGCCATGTCGGCTTATTATTTAAAAGGTGTACAATCTAAAAATGTTGAATTAATTGAGGTATTCAAAGGTATCATGCCATTCTTGGCGATAGTTATTTTTGGAATGGTTTTGATGTATTTATTTCCAGGTATAGCTCTGTGGTTACCTGATCAATTATTTGCAAACTAATTTAATGAATGAAATTGTAAATTATTCTGTTGAAGAATTAATAAATAAAATCTCAAATTCTCAAATTACTTCTGTCGAAATATGCAAAGCATATATTGAGAGAATTAATAAGTTTGAAAAAGATATAAATGCTTGGGCTTTTTTTGACAAAGAGTTGTTGTTGGAAAAAGCCAAAGAGTCAGATGCTTATAAAAAATCTGGAAAACCTATTGGTCCACTACATGGTATTCCTGTAGCGGTTAAGGACATTGTTGGTACTCTAGATATGCCAACAGAATGTGGAACACCGATAAGAAAAGGTAAATCTTATTCACAGAATGCGGAAATAGTTGATTTATTAACATCTTCAGGAGCTATTGTGATGGGTAAAACAGTTACTACTGAATTAGCATATTTAAATCCATCTAAAACAAAAAACCCACACGATTATTCACGAACACCAGGAGGATCATCAAGTGGTTCTGCTGCAGTTATTGCATCTTATATGGCACCACTTTCAATCGGATCACAAACTGGTGGCTCAATAATTAGACCAGCATCTTATTGTGGCGTTGTTGGATACAAACCTTCATTTGGTCTAATTTCTAGAAATGGAGTATTAAAGACTTCCGAAAAACTTGATCATTTAGGTGTTTTTGGAAAATCAGTTGAGGATATAGCTTATTTAGTTAAAGAGTTAATTAAAAAAGATTCCCATGACCCCGCTACTGTATATTACTCTTCAAGTAATATGGTCGATGCTGTAAAAAAAGGTCCTTTGTATGAACCA
>CABZPD010000050.1 GCA_902527415.1 uncultured Pelagibacteraceae bacterium
GACAGATATGATTTGTCTGATGTTGGAAGAGTTAAAATGAACTCAAGACTAAACCAAGAGTGTTCTGATAAAATCACCATATTAAGAAATGACGACATCATTGCGATTATTCATAAAATGTTGGATTTACGTGATGGGAAAGATGATGTTGATGACATTGATCACCTAGGAAACAGAAGAGTTCGTTCTGTTGGAGAGCTAGTTGAGAACCAAGCTAGAATTGGTGTTTACAGAATGGAAAGAGCTATTAAAGAAAAAATGACAACTTTAGATGTTGAGTCAGCAATGCCACAAGATCTAATTAATGCAAAACCATTAACAGTTTCATTGAAAGATTTTTTTGCAAGTTCACAACTATCTCAGTTTATGGATCAAACAAACCCTTTATCTGAAATTACTCATAAAAGAAGAGTTTCAGCTTTAGGTCCTGGTGGTTTAACAAGAGAAAGGGCAGGTTTTGAAGTCAGGGATGTCCATCCAACCCACTATGGAAGAATTTGTCCGATTGAAACGCCAGAGGGTCCAAATATTGGTTTGATTAATAGTTTATCTACTTATGCAAAAATTAATAAGTATGGCTTTATAGAAAGTCCATACAAAAAAGTTAAAGACGGTGTTGTGCAAGATAAAGTCGAATACTTATCAGCAATGGAAGAAACAAAATTCACTATCGCTCAAGCAAATACAAAACTTGATAAAAATGGAAAAATTACTGAAGAACTAGTTTCATGCAGACAAAATTTAAATTTTCTTTTAGCTAAACCAGACTCTATTGATTACATTGACGTATCACCGAAACAATTAGTTTCGGTTGCAGCCTCATTAATTCCATTCTTAGAAAATGATGATGCGAACAGAGCTTTAATGGGATCAAATATGATGAGGCAAGCAGTTCCATTATTAAAACCTGAGTCACCGCTTGTTGGTACAGGAATTGAAAGTGATGTTGCTTTAGACTCGGGGGTAACTATTGTTGCTAAGAGGGATGGAATTGTTGATAAAATAGATGGAAAAAGAATTGTTATTAAAGTAACAGAGGAAACAGACTTTAGTAAGTCTGGAGTTGATATCTATAATCTTCAAAAGTTTAAAAGATCAAACCAAAATACTTGTATTAATCAAAGACCACTAGTTAGAGTTGGTGATAAAGTTAAATCTGGAGATATTATTGCAGATGGTCCTTCAACCAAATTAGGTGAACTTGCTTTAGGTAAGAATGTTACTGTAGCGTTCATGCCATGGCAAGGTTATAACTTTGAGGACTCAATTCTTATTTCTGAAAGATGTGTTACAGATGACGTGTTTACATCTGTTCATATTGTTGAATATGAAATAATGGCGAGAGATACAAAGCTTGGTGAAGAAGAAATCACAAGAGATATACCAAATGTAAATGAAGAAGCTTTAAAAAACCTTGATGAGTCAGGAATAGTTTATATTGGTGCAGAGGTAAATGCTGGAGATATTTTAGTTGGTAAAGTTACTCCAAAAGGAGACTCAGCATCTGGTCCAGAAGAAAAATTATTAAGATCAATTTTTGGAGAAAAAGCTATCGATGTAACTGATACATCTTTAAGAATGTCTAGAGGATCAAGCGGAACGGTAGTTGATGTAAGAGTATTTAATAGACATGGAATTGAGAAAGATGAAAGATCAATAACTATTGAAAGAGCTGAAATCGAACAAGTTCAACAAGACAAAATTGTTGAGGAAGAAATATTAGAAAGAAGTATTAAACAAAGAGCTTCACAATTCTTGTCAGGATCATCTTTAACTAAAAAAGTTAAAGATTTATCAGAAGGAACTAAGTTAGACTTTGATACAATAAATAAACTATCAATAAATGATGTCTTTAAAATCACAGTAGGAAATGTAAATGACGAAGCAACATTAGCTCAATTAAAAGATCAATATAATAAAGCTAAACAAGACATAACTGAGAGATTTGAAGATAAAGTTTTAAAAATTAGAAGTGGTGATGATTTATTACCAAGTGTTATGAAAATGGTAAAAGTATTCGTTGCAATCAAAAGACGATTAAGACCTGGTGATAAAATGTCTGGAAGACATGGAAACAAAGGTGTTGTAAGTAAAATTGTACCTGTTGAAGATATGCCATATAGAGAAGATGGTAGACCAGTTGATATTGTATTAAATCCTCTGGGTGTTCCAAGTAGGATGAACGTTGGACAAATTTTAGAGACACATTTAGGTTGGGCATGTAAAGAATTTGGTGAACAAGTCAAAAATCTAGTTAACGAAAATAACAAAAAAATTGAAAGAACAGAAAAAATCGAAAAATTCTTAAAATCTGTTTATGGAGAAGAAATTTTTAACGAAAAAGTAGATAAATTAAGCAAAAGTGAATTTAAAGATCTTTGTGAAAATTTACAAAATGGTATCGCAATCTCAACGCCTGTATTTGATGGTGCTAAAGAAAAAAATGTTACTGAGATGCTTGAACTAGCAAATTTACCAGGATCTGGACAAACTTATTTATGGGATGGAAGAACAGGAG
>CABZPD010000051.1 GCA_902527415.1 uncultured Pelagibacteraceae bacterium
AATTCCTATTTTCATTTTTTCAAAATAACCTGTCTCTAAAAGTTGAAAGGAACTATCAAATTTACCTGCTGGCTCTCTTCCGCCCCCAATAATTAGGGCTTGCTTTACTCCACCATCTTTGCATCTAGAAACATAATCTTTAAGTTCTTTTTCATCATGCATTGATCTAGCAGGAAAATGAGGTACGGGGTTAAATCCTTTTTTTACAAGTTCTACTGCTTTATCAGCAGTTTCTCTATAATCACCCCCAGGTAGCATTGTTATATAAATATCAGACAACGCTGGAACTGTATCAACCTCTGTTTTAGGACCTATTTCCAATGAAAAATTCATAGGGAAGATCTTTATTTATTTTGAAATATGAGTCTAGAAAATTCGATTGAGACTAATTTACTTTTTTAACTGACCTCTGTGCTTTTGAATTCTTTGTCCGTACTGTTGAGTTACTCTATCAAAGATAATTGCAAGAGCTACGATTGCTAAACCATTCATCATTCCAAGAGCTAAATATTGGTTGGAAATAGCCTGTAAAATGGGGACTCCCAAGCCTTTTACACCTATCATTGAAGCAATTACTACCATTGCTAAAGCCATCATAATCGTTTGGTTAATCCCAGCAAAAATAGTCGGTAGAGAAAGCGGGATTTGAACAGATCTTAATTTTTGCATCGGTGTTGCCCCAAAAGCTTCGCTGGCTTCTAAAGTTTCTTTATCAACTTCTCTAATCCCTAGATTTGTTAATCTTACAATAGGGGGGAGGGCATAAATACATACAGCAAGTAAACCAGGCACTTTACCAATACCAAGAAGCATAATGATTGGAATTAAATATACAAAGCTTGGAATAGTTTGCATCATATCTAAAACAGGTAAAATTGCTTTTTCTGCTCTTGCTGATTTTGACATTAACACTCCAATTGGAATTCCCACAACAATGCAAACTAATGTAGAAACGGAAATGATTGCAACTGTAGCCATGCAATTTTTCCACATTCCGAAGTAGCCAATTACCAAGAAACAAACCACTGTACCAATTACAAGTTTAACACTTCTTGATCCAATCCAAGCTAATAAAGCAAATACACCAATTACTAAAGGCCATGGACTGTTTACTAATAATTTTTCTAACCAAATTAAAAAATGTAAAAGTGGATCAAAAAAACCTTCAATACCATCACCATACGCTCTAGAAAATTCTTTGAAACTAGAATCAATTCCTTTTTTAAGCTCTCTAAGAGCAGTTCTATCCATTACAGGAATTTTATTAAAGAAGTCCATAATTTTTCTTTAATCAAACCCGCCTAGGCGGGTTTGATAATATTTTTAATTAAAGTGCTTTTTTGATTTTTTTTGCAGCATCACTTGAAACCCATTTGCTCCAAACACTTTCTTGTGTTTTTAGGAATTCAATTGCAGCATCAGCACCTTCAGCTTGGTTTTCACCCATCCAAACCAACATACCGTTCATAACTGGACCTGGGTATGTTCTCTTCTTAAAGTATTCCATACCAGCACTTCCAGCTGTATTTTTGAAATTGTCAGTTACGATTGTGTAAACTTCAGATTTTGTCCATGAAGTCGCTTTAGGGTCTCCACATTCTTGTTCTGGTAAAACTATACATTTATCCCAGTTATCTTTTCCACCCCAGGCTCCCATATCTACAGCTCTCATATCATATTTACCAATGATGGCTGTTGGTGACCAATAGTAACCAAACCAGTTTTCACCTCGCTCAGCAGCTTTAGCAATTGAACCATCTAATCCTGCAGCAGAACCTGTTTCAACAATAGCCCAACCTTTTGCTTCCATGTCAAAAGCTTTGTAAAGATTTCTATTACTTAGCTCACAGTTCCAACCTGGAGGACAAATATGAAAACCACCTTTTGATGGATCTTCTGGATGAGGAAACAGATCTGGTCTTGCTAAAATTGCTTCAGCAGTTGTTAGCTCTGGATGTTTTTTAAGTGTGTGAGGTAATACCCACCATCCTTCACCCAAACCTGTAATTGGCGCTTTATTAAGTGAGTGCATTTTTCCTTCGTCAACAGCTTTATTCAAAGCGATGATAGCAGCGTTAGCCCAAAATTCTGGAGCAACATCTGGCTCACCTTTTTCTTGCATAGATGTAAACGTAGGCATTGTAGCACCTGGTACTAATTCTACTGAACATCCATAGCCTTCTTCTAATATGATCTTATCAACTTCAGCCATAAAGTTTGCTGAAGCCCAGTTCATATTAGCAATCGTTATATTTCCACAAGCTGCATTTGCTACACTTCCAAAAGAAGTAAGACCAAACACAACAGCTAGTGAAAGAAGTATTCTTTTAATCTTCATTATATCTCCCAACATTTGATTCATTT
>CABZPD010000052.1 GCA_902527415.1 uncultured Pelagibacteraceae bacterium
TATTTATATCTTTATAGCTACAATTAGTAATATTAAAAATTAAAGTTTTATGTTCAGCAAATCTATCCCCTAAAAAACTTAGAAGCACATTAATATCGTCGATACTTATTTCTTTACCTACAACAAATATAGGTTTATTTGGCAAATATTTATGCAGACCTGACAAAAAAGTAGATATAATTGTTCCCTCACCAGTACCCGCGTCTAAAACGTTAAAAGTTGGTGACCGAGTACTGATTTTTTCTATTTTTTTAAATAAATAAAAAGCAATTTTTGATTTTTCATTAGTTGAGTTTACAAATGATAAATATTTGTCTCTGGAGTCAAAAAAAGTCTTTCTCTTCATATTTATTATTAGTATTTGATCTCCTTATTTACTTTTTTAAGTGATTTATCTGTTCCGTGGTGAAAATGTTTGCTCATATCTGGCATATATTTCATTGAAATTGGTTTTTTACCAATTGCAACAGACATTTCTCTGACATGATGAGCTTCAGCACCACAACATATACCAATAAAATTTATTTTATTCTGAACACAATCTTTTGCAAATTCTGCCATTTCAAATCTGTTACAAAATAAATTATCCAAAGCTACGGGGAATGCATTTCCACCAGGAATACAATCACAACCATGATCAGTAATATTTAAAAAACCAGGTTCTTCCTCTGTAGTTCTGTAAGGAACTGGAAGCCCTGATACATGACATGAAACTTTGTCTCTAACTTTTTTTAAAAGTTTCATTGTCATTTCTGGTCCTCTATAACAATTTAAACCAACTACATCAGCGCCTAGATCTTCCATCATCTTACATGCGTCTTCAGCACTATGTCCTTCTCTGGTTTTATCCCCTCTAGGAATTGCAAAATTGCATACCGCAATAAGTCCAGCATCCTTAATTGCTTTTAATGCAATTTTCATTTCATCAGTCCAGCTTATTGTTTCAGCAATAACAAAGTCAACTCCAGCCTCTTTTGCCCAAGCGACTTGCTCTTCGTACATTTGTTGACACTGCTTATGAGTATTTGGATCACCTGGATCAAATACGTTTGTATTTGCCACATCTCCACAAACCATCAAATCTAAATCTTTAAATTCAGCTGCAGCATCTTTTGCAATTTTAAGAGCGCCTTTTTGCATTGGTTCTAACAAGTGTTCTTTGCCAATTATTCTTAGTTTTTCTCTATGACCATAATAAGTAAATGCCTGAACAACATCTGAACCAGCTCTGATAAATTCACGATGTAATTGAGTTACTACCTCAGGATGTTCCATAACAACCTCAGGAACAAATGGACCTGCTGAAAGATAACCTCTTCTTTCCATTGCAAAAAGGTATCCTTCTGCACACATTATTGGACCTTCATTTAGTCTTGTAATTAGATCTTTTTTCATAATTTACCCTCTCATTTAGTTAAATTGGTTGCAACCCACTTGTGAAACATCAAAGTAGGAGTATCCGTTACAGGTGAAAAATTTCCACCATTGTAAGCCGGGGAACTTCGACCCTTTTGCATTCCTTCTATTGCAGTTACATCTTCGTTCATAACTTCTTGCCAAAATGCAAAATTTTTTTCTCTTATACCTTTAAACTCGTCGCTCGAAGCGCTTTCATCTCCGATATAATATAATTCAAAATGTTCTTTTGTCTGATTGTTTGAAATTGGTTCTAACCAAAATGCATAAAAATGATCTATATGAATTCCCAACATTACATTTGGGTACAATGATACATATTCAGATTTTTCAGATACTTCACTTGGCCAATTTGGAAAACATTTAAATTTTATATTCCCATCAAACTGTTGTGAATATTTATCACTCCCTTGTCCTGAAAAATTAAAATTTTCATCCTCTATGTGGTAGTGATCTGAAATATTTGAAACTCTATTCAGCTCTGGATGTATCCAGGGCAAATGATAGCTTTCGCAATAATTCTCAATAGCAAATTTCCAATTACTATTTACTGTCATATTAAAGTAACCATTGTCAGAAGCATGTCTTATTAATTGTTGATCTTTTTTAGAAATAAACTTAGACCATCTATCTTCTAAGGGTTTAATAAATTCTTCAAATGGTTTTGCGTTTGAATTTATATTGATAAAAATTAAATCCATCCAAATATTTGATTTAATTTCTTTTAAGTTACTCTTGTTTTTATCGAACCCTTCAACCTCATGTTTTCCTAGTCCTCCTATATGTGGAGTAACAGTTAATTTTCCATTAAAATCATAGGACCAAGAATGATAAGGGCATCTTATTACA
>CABZPD010000053.1 GCA_902527415.1 uncultured Pelagibacteraceae bacterium
GTATGACTGTTGAAGAAAATTTAGAAATGGGAGCATTTCTTGTTGAGGATGAGATAAAAAATATAATTGAGGAAATTTACGAATTGTTCCCAATTTTAAGAGAGAAAAGAAGTCAGATGGTTGGTGAACTTTCTGGAGGTCAAAGACAACAAGTGGCTTTAGGTAGAGCTTTAATGATTAAGCCAACTGTTTTAATGTTAGATGAGCCAACTGCAGGTGTATCACCAATTGTGATGGACGAATTATTTGATCATATTGTAAAAGTAAAAAGAACAAACGTTGCTATCTTAATGGTAGAACAAAATGCAAAACAAGCCTTAAGCATTTCAGATAGAGGTTATGTACTAGTTACTGGAGAAAATCGTTATTCAGGATCTGGAAAAGAATTATTAGACGATCCAAGAGTAAGAAGCTCTTTTTTAGGAGGGTAATATGGATTTTGTAAATGCGATAATTCTTTTATTAAATTATATTTTTATTCCTGCATTAACTTATGGTTCTCAGTTAGCACTGGGTGCAATCTTTGTAACACTAATCTATGGAATTTTAAGATTTGCAAACTTTGCAACTGGTGACATGATGTCTTTTGGAACCATGGCAACGATTTTATTTACATGGTATTTTCAATCTTTAGGTGTTTCTTTTGGGGTTTTACCTACCGCTTTGTTAGCTATTCCATTTGGAATTATTTTTATGATTCTCTATATGCTTTTAATTGATAAATTTGTCTTCAAATATTACAGAAATCAAAAAAGTCCTCCTGTCCAGTTTGCAATGGTAAGTATAGGTGTAATGTTTGTGACACAAGCAGTGGTAAGAATTATTATTGGACCTAGTGACAGAAGATTTTTTGATGGAGAAAAATTTATTATTAAGGCTCGAGAATTCAAAGAGATGACAGGTTTAAACGAGGGTCTCGCATTGAAATCAACTCAAGTGATAACTATTTTTGTAACGATAGTTTTAGTCTCTTTATTGTTTTGGTTTTTAAATAGAACCAAAACTGGAAAAAGTATGAAAGCTTATTCTGATAATGAAGATCTTGCTTTGTTATCAGGTATTGATCCAAAAAAAATAGTTTTAGTTACATGGGTAATTGCTGGAATTTTAGCTACAATAGGTGGAGCATTGTATGGTTTAGATAAAAGTTTTAAACCATTTACTTATTTTAACAATATGCTTCCTATTTTTGCTGCAGCAATTGTCGGAGGAATTGGAAATCCATTTGGAGCTTTTTTAGGCGGATATGTAATTGCTTTTTCTGAAATATTGCTCACTTATGCATATAAAAAATTCTTTATGTATATTTTACCAGAAAGTATGGAGCCAAATAGTTTAGTTCAGTTACTATCTACTGATTATAAGTTTGCAGTCTCATTCTCTATTCTTGTAATTGTTTTAA
Organism: uncultured Pelagibacteraceae bacterium; assembly: GCA_902527415.1. Taxonomy (GTDB): domain Bacteria; phylum Pseudomonadota; class Alphaproteobacteria; order Pelagibacterales; family Pelagibacteraceae; genus Pelagibacter. The sequence continues at coordinate 1,403 of CABZPD010000053.1, forward strand.
TTTATCGACCTTCGGGAATATTTAAGGGGAAAGTATTGTGAGAAAAAACCTAAATGTAATTGCAGCTTACAGCATCATGATGGTGCTTATTCTAATGGTTGGAATATTTCAATCTTGGAATATTGCATTATCAATTTTTAATCTTTGTTTGATTTCTGCAGTGATGACAATGGGAGCAAATATTCAATGGGGATACGCTGGCTTAATTAATTTTGGAATTATGGGATATACAGCTTTAGGTGGTTTAGCTGCGGTATTGATATCTGTAGATCCTGTTCAAGAAGCCTGGAGGGCAGGAGGTTTCGACATTCTAATGTCGTTATGGCTCATAGTAGTAATGGTATTAGTTATACGCTTTGTTTTAAAAAGATTTGAAAAATCAAAAATAAGAACATACAGCATAGCTGCAATAATAATTTCAGGTATTTTGCTTATTAGATTTTCTGCAGAGCCAGGTATTGAAGCTATTGAAGCAGTTGATCCTGCTAAAACTGGTTTCCTAGGGGGGTTTGGATTACCAATTATATTTTCTTGGATAGTTGGAGCCCTTTTTGCAGGGGGTTTAGCATTTATAGTTGGAAAAGTTGCACTTGGTCTTAGAGCAGATTATTTAGCTATTGCTACTCTTCTTATTTCTGAAATTGTTATTGCAATTATTAAACATGAAGATTGGCTCACAAGAGGTGTAAAAAACGTTA